>CAITYI010000282.1 GCA_903896585.1 uncultured bacterium | reverse complement strand
TGGATGATCTAGATCAAATCCTGTATCAATGACCACCACCGAAACACCCTGCCCGTTGATCGAAGAGAACCGCGGGTCTGCGTAGAAAGCAGCAATATTGGTGGCAGTGCCCAAATTGGTATACAAAGCATTGGCCGATGCTGCGGACAGTTCGGTGCTTTGCAGATCTCCAGTCGTGCTCTCACTCGAACCCGGCGCGTTGACGATGATGGACGCCGACGAACTGCTCAGACTCGGGAACGTCGGGCTCCAGCCCGTCTCGATTCGGGCCGAAATTGTGTGGGCTCCGGGGCTGAGGTCGTCTAAACGGTAGCGCCCTGCAGTATCTGTAAGCGCGCTGACTTCTCCCGAGTCCAGCTTGCCGTTACGGTTGACGTCATCAAAAACCCGCCAACCTACAAGGGCAGACTCTCCCAGGTCTACTGCACCATCTTTGTCGGCGTCGTTCCAAAGCGTTCCAGCCACTGAACCCAGATTAGAGGTGTCGTTGTCAGAAACGGTATACATGAGGGTGGACGCGGCCACGGTCTGGTAGAGGCTGTCTGCAGTGGAAACCGTAACCGTTAGGGTGCCGGTGTGCTGCTTCTCGAAGACTGTGTCGTCAATAGCTTGCACGCTCACGGTCTGTACTATGTTCCAGTTAGTCGGAGTGAATGAGACCTGGGACACGCTGGCGCTTAGTTGAGACCCTCCCACGAGATTGACAGTGACGTTGCCACTGGGTTCGACAGAAAGAGAGACACCCAACGATGCGGCACTGCCGCCTTCCGCCACCAGCGTGGAGCCCGGCGACAAAACAACACGCGGCGGATTAGTCACAGCCACAGCGGGGTTGTCGGCAAATGCCAAAAATTCGACGTTGCCAGCGCGGACGATCTGGCCTGCGTAGTCAGTGTTGGCCTTGCCCGCGATGACCACTTCCGGGCTGTTGGTTGTGGGGAAGGTGACAGTGAAGTCGGCAAAGCGGCCAAAAAACACGAGCGTGTCTGAACCTGCACCGCCATCGACCGTGTCTGAACCTCCTTGGCCGTCAATCACGTCGTCACCCTGCGTTCCCTGGAGCACGTCTGAACCCACTGAGCCGAAAAGACGATTAGCCGAATCGATAACCAGGGGAAGCGTTTGGTTCTTGGTAAAGGCCAGGGTCTCCACACCGACGACCTTCGTGGTGGTGCCAGCATATTCGGCGGCGTCCGCCTTCCCTTTGATACGGGTAATGCCCGTAACGGTGATCACATCAAAGGACTCCCGTGCGCCGAACAAGGCAAGGGTGTCGTTGCCCGCTACACCGTCAATGAAGTCCGACCCGCCAAGGCCATCAATAAGGTCGTCGCCGGCAGTTCCGGTAAGCCGGTCTGCTTGTGGTGTTCCCAGAATAGGGGTCAGAGCACTGACGGTCAAGGTCAACTCGCCTGACCAAGTCTTGAGTTTCTCGACGTTCCACAAACGGCTGACCGACAGGGCGTGCTCGCCAGCCGAATAGTCGCCCCGAGCAGCCGTCAGACCACCAATGGTATTGATGCTGAGGTTGGCATTGGCCGCCCGAAAAACCACTGTATCTGTGCCTGCGCCGCCGTTGATGATGTCGTTGCCGCCAAGACCATAGATCAGGTCGTCGCCATCGGTGCCTGTCAGCCTGTCGCCCAATGTGGTGCCGGTGATAGCGCCACTGGGGATGGGGTCCTCCAGCACCGCAGAGACCGCCAGTCGGTACTCACCGCCGCTATAGGTATATGAGTTGACGGTGCTGATCCGCACGAAATAGGTACCGGTGGTCGCCACCTTTACGTCAAAGGCCGTGTCCACCCCAGTGTTGCGTGTGGAAATGAGGATGCCTGTCGGCCCCAACACGCTAAGCTGAAAGTAATTAGACCAAGTACTGCTGGTTGGGCCGTCGAAATTGACTGTTAAAGTACCAGCAGATGTCATCGTGATAGCGAATGTATCGATGTCAGCAGATGTTGCGAGTTGCCCCACGATTGCTGTACTCAACAGGAGAGGGTCCGCCGTGGTCGTTGAGTCGTTGACTTCGCTCTCGCGGTTTACAGTGCTTGAAATAGGAGTGACTGTGAGGCCGTATTGGTCGCCGGTATGGGTATAGCTGTTGCTTGTGGTGACCACGACAAAGTAGTTACCGGCGACCGGTGCACCTGCGGAAAAACTAACGTCCATGCCAGTTGAACGCCCGGCGAGGACATTGCCTTGTGAATCCAAAACCCAGACCTTGAAGTACTCTGACAAAGAGTTGGCGGGCGAGTCGAAAGCTATCTGAAGATCTCCAGGCTCAGTAACACTGAGGAAGAACCAATCAACGTCGGATTTGCTGGAAAGTTGTCCCCTGATTTGTTTACCAGTAAATAGCGAGTTGGCTAAATCGTCGTTAGGCTCTTGCTC
>CAITYI010000281.1 GCA_903896585.1 uncultured bacterium | reverse complement strand
CCTGGGGAAGTATCTCCGAAAGAGTCTTGATGCCCTCGGGAGTCGTGATCTGAGTGGTCGGTTTGCCGTTCTCCCACAGTAATTGACGGCATCGGCCGCAGGGCATCAATGAGTTACCGTGTTGATCCACACAGGTAATGGCCACGAGTTTGCCACCGCCGGTGGCGTGAATGCTGGAAACCATGCCGCACTCCGCACACAACCCCACACCGTACGCGGCATTTTCCACATTGCACCCGACCACGATTCGGCCGTCCTCCATGAGCCCAGCAACTCCCACCTTGAATCGGGAGTAGGGGGCGTAGGCCTTGGTCATAATTTCTTCTGCAGCGACCTGTAATTGAGCCCACTGCTCCTTGGTTGTCATGGCAGTATTCTTACTGCTTCTCAAATGGCTGGCCGTCAGCGGCCGGTGGACGCGCGCGACCCACCAGACCCGCCACCACAATGATCGTGACCAGATACGGGGTCATGGCCAGGAACTCGGTGGGAATTGGGGTATTGATCAGGGCCAGTTTTTGTTGGAATGACTCGGAGAAGCCAAAGATGAGAGCGGCGCCGAATGCCCCCACGGGATTCCATGCCCCAAATATCATGGCCGCTAGACCAATAAACCCGGTGCCACCGGTCATGCCTTCATCAAAGCGACCGACGGTGCCCAGGGTGAACCAGGCACCGGCGAAACCGCCAACCATGCCGCCGTAGATCACGGCGAGGTAGCGGGTCTTGGACACACTGATACCGAGGGAGTCGGCGGCCTTGGGGTTCTCCCCCACCGAACGTGTGCGCAGACCCCAGCGACTGCGAAAGAGCATGTATGTGGTGAATGCCACCAACGCAAACATGGCGTACACGATCACCGTCTGATTGAAAAACATGGGTCCAATAATTGGAATATCGGCAAGTATCGGAATCTTGATCGATGGGAAGATCGGCGCGTCATTCCACTCGGGACGAGACACAAGTACCTGAGCCGTGAGGAAGGAGGTCAAGCCCAACACCAAAATATTGATCACCACGCCAATGATGATTTGGTCCACCCGGAAATTAATGGCCAAGAAGGCAAGCAGTAATGCCAGCAGCCCTCCCACGATTGTGGCGGAGATCAGGCCGACCCAGCCGCCCACCAGTGAACCCATGACAACGCCGGTAAACGCACCTCCAAGCAGCATGCCTTCAATACCAATATTGACCACACCGGCACGCTCACACAAAATTCCGGAGAGAGCGCCTAATGCAATGGGAGTTGATCGCGCAATGGTGGAGACAAGCATGGAGATCAACGAGAATTCCTCGCCAGCTGTTGCCCACACCATGACCGCGACCACAAAGATTGCAAATGAGATTCCCAAAATCATGGTGGATTTACTTTGGAAACCCTTAAGGAACTGGGTGCCACCGAGGAATGCCAATACCAGAGCAAGAATGTATAAAGATGCGGTGCTTGGCACCGACAATGCTTCAAGTTGGAACCGTTCATCGGGGAAGCTCAAACCGAATGTGGAGTCACCCTCGGCCGCGGGAGCCAAAATAAACATGACGATGCCGGCAAGAATCAGTAACACCACACCGGTAATGCGGGCGCGACGGATCTTGTTCTTGGTGAGCGCCTTAGTTTTCTTCTCACCCGCGGCATAAGGCTCAACGGGAAGTTCTTGATACTCAAAGCCATTACCTTGGGTGCTCATGCTCCCCACCCCTTACTGATCTGAGTGGAAGCAACGGGCTTTTTAAGTCGATAGATCGCTGAAATCAGTGCCGGAGCGGCAACGAACATGATGATCAAAGCCTGAATGACCGAGATGAGGTCAATTCCCACATTCGCGGACACTTGCATCTGTTGACCACCTGCCCGCAAACCACCGAAGAGCAAGGCCGCAGCCACAACACCATAAGGATTACTTCGGCCCAGGAGTGCAACCGCAATTCCGTCAAAGCCAAGGCCCTCACTGAAACCCGGGGTTGCGCGGTCGAGAACACCGAGTACCTGGCCTGCACCCGCCGAACCTGCAAGGGCACCCGCGATCACCATGACCAGGATGTATACCTTGGTCACTGAGATGCCAGCATAGCGAGCGGCATTGGGATTGGCACCCACCGCGCGAAACTCGAAACCAATTGTGGT
>CAITYI010000280.1 GCA_903896585.1 uncultured bacterium | reverse complement strand
TCAGCAACGCTCGAGCCACCGTACTTTTGGACTATGAGGGACACAAGGCACTAGTTTAGTCATCGCGGGTATTGTGCACCTCACCGATTCGAATCGAAGGAAAACATGCCCGACTACCCAGGATCCGCGATTATCGCGGTCGATGTCACCAAGACCTATGGTGATTTCACTGCACTTGCCGGAGTTTCCATTCGCGTGCAGCCGGGTGAGTGTCTGGCCATTCTCGGACCCAATGGTGCCGGCAAGACCACGCTCACGGAAATCCTGGAGGGGTACCGCGACCGGGATTCCGGTGAAGTCAGTGTCCTTGGCGTGGATCCGGGTAAGCCGAATCCGGCATGGAAGGCGAAAATCGGAATTGTCCTCCAACAGGCGAGTGACATGGCTGATCTGACCGTTGGCGAAACTATTGCGCACTTTGCCAAGTACTACCCAAATCCTGCCAATGTCGACGAAGTTATTGGCGCAGTCGGTTTAGTGGAAAAAGTCAATTCCCGAAACGGCAAGCTCAGTGGTGGCCAGCGACGTCGCCTTGATGTTGCCCTCGGAATCATTGGCAACCCCGAAGTTCTTTTCCTCGATGAACCAACAACCGGATTCGACCCCGAAGCGCGCAGAGAGTTCTGGGTATTAATTGACCGACTGAAGTCGGAAGGCACCACAATCCTTCTGACCACCCACTATCTGGATGAAGCCCAGTACTTGGCTGACCGAGTTGCCGTGATTGCCCGCGGGCGCATTGTTGCTGAAGGTGTCCCCGACTCCATTGGTGATCGAGACAATGCAATTGTGAGTTGGACGCACAACGGCAAAGAATTCACAGAGTCAACAGCTGAGCCAACCGCATTTGTACAAAAGCTGGCTGCTCAATTCAGTGGTGAGATTCCGCACCTATCTGTGCGGCGCGCAAGCCTAGAAGATGCCTACCTGGAATTAATCGCCCAAGATCGAGATACGAACGGCGGGGACCTCTCATGAGAGCTCTACGCATGGGTTTCGGCCGAATCGGTATTGAACTGAAGCAGTTTTTTCGTGACCGGGAATCCGCCGTATTTAACTTTCTCTTACCCATGATCCTGTTGGTAATTTTCGGATCAGTATTCGGTGGACAGGAATTGGGCAACTCGGGAATTACTTTTGCCCAGTACTTTGTGGCCGGCATGATCGCTTCGGGAATTCTTTACACATCTTTTCAGAATCTGGCTATCTCCATTCCCATGGAACGTGAAGACGGGACCCTCAAGCGGCTTCAAGGAACGCCCATGCCGCGTGCGGCATATTTCATTGGGAAAATCGGAATGGTGTTTGTTGCCTACATTGCTCAGGTCACAATTTTGATTGCGGTGGGTGTGATCTTCTATGGGATCGACCTCCCCACCACACCTCTTGCAATTTTCACATTCATCTGGGTCAGTGTTTTGGGACTCATCGCGTGGACTCTGCTGGGAATTGCGTATTCGGTTGTTCCTAAGCAGGGCAAGGGTGCCGCCGCCCTCGTCTCACCCATTGTGCTGGTCCTGCAATTCACCTCTGGCGTATTTTTCGTCTTCAGTGACCTTCCCCAGTGGATGCAAACATTCGCGTCTCTTTTCCCGTTGAAGTGGCTCACCCAGGCCATGCGAAGTGTGTTTCTTCCGGACACCGCTGCGGCCATGGAAGTTGCGGGGTCATTTGAATTAGGCATGACCGCCGTGGTGTTGGTGATTTGGATTGCAATTGGTGCGGTACTGGCCACCGTGTTTTTCCGTTGGACCCCGCGCGGAGCAAACTAGTTCCGGATTTATGTTCCCACTTGCCGGCGACCGGCAAAAGCCCGACCTAACGTGATTTCATCGGCGTACTCCAAGTCTCCGCCCACGGGCAAGCCACTTGCCAACCGAGAAACCGTGATTCCTAGAGGAGCAATTGTGCGCGACAAATACGTTGCGGTGGCTTCCCCCTCAAGATTTGGATCGGTGGCAATGATCACTTCGGTCACCGTGTTATCACTTAACCGAATAATGAGTTCGCGAATGCGAAGGTCATCGGGGCCAATTCCGTCAATGGGATTAATGGCACCACCCAAAATGTGATACCGACCGCGAAATTCGCGGGTCTTTTCAATGGCAACAACATCTTTGGGTTCTTCAACAACACACAGCACGGTGAGATCGCGCTTGGGATCCGAACAAATGCGACAGGTTTCCGACTGGGCGACATTGCCGCAAATGGAGCAGAACTGCACTTTCGATTTCACCTCGAGGAGCACTTCAGCCAATCGCTGAACATCGTCTGAATCCGCACCGAGAATGTGAAACGCAATGCGCTGCGCACTTTTTGGCCCAACACCGGGCAAGCGACCTAGTTCGTCAATGAGGTCCTGAACGATTCCTTCATACATTGTGATTAACCGAGCTCAATCTCGCCGATTTGCACGCCACCGAGTTCCTGGGCAATCAAATCAACTCCCGTGACATCTTGGGTTGTTTCATCGTCTCGGTGGGGAATATCGTCTGCAATAGGTTCAGCAAGGATTTTTCCAGTCGCACCCTGAACAATGTCCACGGTGCAATCGACTTGCAGTACATCAAGAATTGCCTGTCGAAGCCGTTCATCGTGGCCACCACTTTTCACATTGTTGTACCGGCCGGCATCTTTAACACCGACAGCGAGCACCCCTTTTTCAAAGGACAACGGTGTTGACTCAGTGAAGCCCATCCAGGCGACCCTCGAGTACTTCAAGAGGGCATCCATGATTGCCGGCCACATGGACACAAAAGATGCCAATGTCGCCGTGCCGGTTGCTGGTTTAACCGGCGCCGATTTATCAGGCGCGGAGTTATCAGGTGCGGGCTTATCAGGCGCTGGATTATCAAGTGCCGGTTTAACAGGTGCCGTCTTGGGTGCAACCTTTGAGAGTTTAGGTGGCGCTGGTGGTATCGACGGGGTTTGCGCCGCGGGCTTGTTCACCGCAGGTTCTGTTGCCGGCACCTGCGCTGGGGGCACCGGAGCTGGTGCAGCGGGAGGTGCGGCGAGGGGGACCCCCGCGGCCACACCACGTTCGAGTTGATCCAAACGTGCCCGCAAGCCTTCGGTGGAGTCGTCCACAGCCGGTAGCAGCAGTTTGGCCATGAGGAGTTCAAGTTGTAGGCGTGGTGCTGTTGCACCCTTGATGTCGGTCAGTGCTCGTGACACCAAATCTCCAGCGCGAGCGAGCTCGGCCGGTCCAATGCGGTTGGCTTGTACAACCACAGCCTCCACAACTTCTTCAGGTGCGTGAATCAACCCCGACTCAGCGGCCCCGGGCACACGCTGCACAACAATTAAGTCTCGAATGCGCTCCAGCAGGTCAGTAACAAATCGACGAGGCTCATTGCCCGATTCAATAACTTTGTCAATTACCTGAAACAGGGCCGCACCATTGCGATCAATGAGTGCATCAATCGTTTCATTGAGTAGCGCGTTATCGGTCATGCCGAGTTGCAGAATGGCGTCTTGGTAGGTGACACCCTCGGGGCCACAACCGGAAATTACCTGCCCCAATACCGACAGCGAATCCCGCACACTGCCCGCACCTGCACGAGCAATGAGTGCCAACGCAGCAGGATCAGCGGCTATTCCCTCACTCGCACAAACTCCTGCTAAATGTTCTTGCAAGATCTTTACCGGCACCAAACGGAAACCATAATTATGGGTTCGGGATCTGATTGTGGGAAGCACCTTGTCAGCCTCGGTGGTGGCAAAAATAAATCGGACATGTTCGGGGGGTTCCTCGACCAATTTCAAAAGCGCATTAAATCCGGCGGGAGAAATCATGTGGGCTTCGTCAATGATGTACACCTTGTAACGCGATTTGGCGGGGCCAAACATGGCCCGCTCCCGTAGGTCTCGGGTGTCATCTACATGACCGTGACTAGCAGCATCCAGTTCAATAACATCGATAGAACCGCTACCTGTGGCTGAGAGATCAATGCAACTCTCACAAACCCCGCATGGGTCCGGGGTTGGCCCCTGCTCACAATTCAGTGACCGAGCCAGGATTCGCGCTGTTGATGTTTTACCGCAACCACGAGGACCGGAGAGTAAATACGCGTGGTGCATTTTGTTGTTTTCCAAAGCCCGGCGTAGCGGAGTGGTGACATGGTCTTGACCAACAACTTCACTGAGAGTTTGTGGGCGATAGGTGCGGTACAGAGCCATATAAGCACTTTTTGGTGCTTGGGTCTCCGCCTTTTTTGCCACGGCGCCACTCTACACAGTCAACCCGACAACCCACCCGTGAACGAAACTGCCCGGCATCCGCAGATGGAATGCCGGGCAGAACGTAGCGGTACTAGTTATTGCGCAACAACAAATGTTCCCTTGTTGTTGACCTCAAGAATCTTTACCGGAACCTCAGTGCGGTTGCCGGTCTTTTTCTTGAAAGTGATTGAACCGGTGGCACCCTTAAAGTTCTTGGTTGAAAGAACCGCTTTTTCGAGAGCTTGGTAATTCGTGGTACCGGCCTTCTTTATGGCTGCGGCCAAAACATTGACAGCGTCATAGGTGAAGTCGCCCCAAACACCCGGAGTTTTCTTGAACTCCTTGAGATAGGCCTTGGTATACGCCTTTGCGGTTGGCAGCTGTGGAGCTGCCGGAACTCCACTGAAGGTGCAGTGCTGCGCTGCCGCCAGCCCGGCTTCGGTGACGAATGCCGGATCAACATTTGCCAGATCCATAAAGCACGCCGTTGTTGGGGCAGTCGCTAACAACTCCCGGGCAATAATGGAGCCCTCGGGGTAGTAGGTGCTTGAGTAGATCATGCCCGGATTGGTTGCCAAAGCTTGAGCAATTTGCGCAGAGTAACTCGCATTGCCTTCTGGCACCGCAATTTGCGTCACTGAAATTCCGTTTGCGGTCAAGCCCGCGGCGGTCTGTGCTGCGATAGATGATGTGTAGTCCGAAGGATCAACGAGCATGACCACCGACTTAATCCCCGTCGAACTGATGTAGTCAATTTCAGCAGGTGAAATTTGTGAGTTCATGGGCTGAGTGGTTGCACCGAAACCCTCGGTTTGCAAAGAGGATGTCATGCGCATGGGGAAAATCTTGTTCTTGACATAAAGGGGCAGGTTAACCACACCAACACCGGAGTTATATGGACCAACAACAGCAATTGCACCCGCTTTTTTTGCTGCGGTGACGGCAGCTTTAGCTTTGTCGGGGTTTGCTTGGTCATCGAGTCCCACAATTTTGATCATTCGACCCATGACACCGCCGTTGGCATTGATCTGCATCGCTGCTAGTTGCGCTCCGCGCAATTGATCCTTGCCATTACTGGACTGATCGCCGGTGAGTGGTGCCTCCAGCGCAATCACAATTGCCGAGTTCGGTGTTGCTTGGGCGGGCAGTACCGAAACACCTACGAGAAGAATCGAGGCCAGGGCCAGCATCCCCGTAGTGTTGAGAACGGTCAATTTCACAGTTTTCCCTTCGAATTCATTAGCGAACGCCAACTTTGCTGCAAGTTACCAGTAGCGGTCACACAAAAATACCGTGGAAAACCGGTGGTAGACCGCAAGCAACAAGGGACTCCCCGCGCACCTATCAGCGCCCACCTGCCCTTGCTGCCTTCCGGCCCTGGGGGATTCGGCGAGATGACACCGCGCGGGGAGTCAATGCACAGGTTACGCGCCGGGCAATGTGCCGACGCAAAGCGGTCATGGGTAATCTCCCCTACGGAGGATTCGCCTAGTGGCCTATGGCGCTCGCTTGGAAAGCGGGTTGGGAGCAATCCCTCAGGGGTTCAAATCCCCTATCCTCCGCCAGCGCAAGCCCTCGCCCTGGTGCGGGGGCTTCGCCAGTTTTCCACTGTGCCTGATTCCCTTCGTGGCGATACTTGTAATCTCTGCTGCGGTGGCGTGTCCGAGCGGCCAAAGGAGCGCGCCTCGAAAGCGCGTGTGGGGGCAACCTCACCGTGGGTTCAAATCCCACCGCCACCGCCATACTTTTCTCACGAATACATAATGCGGTTCCTTATCGCGAATACTTCTTATCGCGGACTAAGAAGTGGGACTCGCAGCGGAACTTGGACTTGGTGCCGGTAGCTGGCAGCCCTCGGGGGACGGGCTCGGCGATGGTTCCGCCAATTGGGCCACAACCTCAGCGTCGTTGGTCAATTCGAGGAACTGACGTCCCAGAGAAACATCAACCTTTTTTCCCTTTCGGGAATCATTCACCAGGGTAGCTCCCGGAACATGAAAAGCAATGAGTTTTGCAGCTGCTTCGCCATTGGGCCCGTGCCGGATCTCGCCAACACCTTCGATTGGAAGCCCAAGCGGATCATTTTCCACTGCGCCAATTTTGAATCCGCGAACACTGAGCAGTTTCGCAGTATCGCCAGCCAATCCGAACCGGTTGGTGGAGTTGTAGACATTGACGGTCACCTGGGAAGCGCGGGGCAGGAACTCCGCGGGGGTGACATTCACGACCGTGCAGTTTCCGAGGTTCGCCGATTGAGTAGGGCTGGCTGCAGTTGCATCTGGCTCGGTGCCACCGGCTCCCTTTAACAGGGTGGCAATCCCGAACCCGATACCGAAGAGCACGAGCATGGCGACGAACACCAATAAGACCGTGAGCCACAAAGGTCTCTCCGCCGGCCTACGCCGCGGCTGATTGGCTCGGTTGCCTGAGAGTGAAGTCATTAGGCCAAGACTAAATCGAGGGGCGGCGCGACTCCACCCCGCACACGCTTTTTTTGAAATTACTTCCGCTTTTCCGCAAGGAAATCCCTCACTAGTGCGGAGCAGTCACTTTCCATGATTGCTGGAATGACTTCTACCTGATGGTTTAAGCGTTGGTCTCGAACCAGATCCCACCGAGATCCAGCCGCACCATATTCATCATTCCACGCACCGAAAACAAGCCGGGAAATGCGCGACATGGTGATCGCCCCGGCACACATGGGACACGGTTCGAGGGTGACATAGATGGTGCAATCGGTAAGTCGCCAACCATCAAGGTGCTTTCCGGCGGCCCGCAGGGCAAGGATCTCGGCATGGGCGGTGGGATCACAATCAATTTCACGCGAATTAGAGCCAGTAGCAATTACTTCGCCACCTGAGTCAACTACAACTGCACCAATGGGAATATCTCCCCCGGCGCCGGCCGCACGCGCTTGGTCAATTGCCATGCGCATGTAGTGCTCGTGATCAACGGTCACCTATTTGTGAGTTTCTTCCACTGAGCTTCTGCGCCAATTCGTTTCATGATTTCAGCAATCTGCAGATCCGGATACAAATCCGGATTTTCACAGATCATGAGGACATCATCTTTGCGAACTCCGAAATGATGCAGCATGTCCAGATCTCCGATCGCCTCAAATTCTTCGAGGTCATCTTCCTCCCAATCCAAATCAATGAGATCGGCTGCGTCCGCAGCAAGATCCCAATCAAGGATTGCCATCGAGTCACTGATGATTGCTTCGGTGGAACGCGGATCGTGCCGAAGCAGAATGAAGAATTCCTCAGCCACCCCCACCACGGCGAATACGCCACCTTCACCCGGATACTGCTTAGACAGGGTGGCTAGATCATCGAGTACCAGCGCCTGCCGAGCCGGTACCTTGATGCCATTCCATTGGCCCTCTTCGCGCCACAGAATTGCACTGTAATCAATGTCCTCAGCCTGCACTTTTTGCGTACCCATGCCCCAATGGTGGCATGAAGCCGTGCATCCATGCGCGCAGAGGCACTAGTCTGCGCTGTATGCGGACCCTCGTCATCGATCACCCACTGGTTGGCCACAAAATGTCCCGGCTTCGTCGTGAGGAAACCTCCTCGGCAACTTTCCGGCTGCTGGCCGAGGAACTGGTCACATTATTGGCCTATGAAGCCACCGAAAACCTTGAAGTAGAGGCAGTTTCCATCACCACGCCGGTTGCACCGGCCATTGGTCGGGAAATGAAGGAGCCGCGCCCCCTCGTAGTTCCGATCCTGAGGGCCGGCCTGGGCATGCTCAATGGCATGGTGCGCCTGATGCCCACCGCTGAAGTTGGTTTCCTCGGGTTGGTCCGCGACGAAGAAACTCTCACCGCCTCGATTTACGCTGATCGCCTTCCCGACAACCTGCATGACCGCCAGGTGTTTGTCCTCGATCCCATGCTGGCCACCGGAGGCACCTTGATCGCTGCCATTGACATCCTGTTAGACCGGGGAGCCAAGGACGTGACCGCAATTTGCCTGCTGGCCGCCCCCGAGGGCTTAGCTCGACTCGAAGAAGCTTATGGAAATTCCCCCGCCAACGTCACCATTGTGACGGCTGGACTTGATGAACGTCTCAACGAAAAGGGTTATATCGTGCCCGGGCTCGGCGATGCCGGTGATCGACTTTATGGAACCGTGTAAACCTTCAGTAGTTTTCACCGAAGCAACGACTTGGTAAATGGGGTCGTTGGCAGCCCATTGATCGGTGCGGTCTAGTCCGTTTGTGCTGCCGCTCACGCTCAGGGCCAATTGGTGAACGTGTCGTGTCCTACCTCTCATTAGCCGACTTAGGCTTTAGCCTGAACACGTGATGTTCTCCATGTTTGTCCTGTGGTTTGTGGTCTTTATTGGGATTGCCCGCAAATGGCGATTCACACCGGCAATTGCCATCGTCACTCTTGTGGTCACGGTTGTGCTGCTTCGATACCACATGACCTCACCTATCCCGCTGAATTTCTAGGACATTGACATGACAACGAAACTCACCTCCCAGAAACTCACCGATCTCCAAACCATTTTCCTTGCGCGTCTGATAAACATCGTGGCGCTCCTCGGACTGATCGGGGTTCTCGCCGGTTCATTGCATTTGCAAATTGGCATTGGCGAACAACCATGTCCCCTGTGCTTAATTCAGCGCTCCGCCATGATCGGTCTCGCGGTTGGACCCGCCATGAACCTTCTGTGGGGAATGCGGGCCCGGCATTACGCACTGAGCATGTTGGCCGCAGTCGTCGGTGGTGCGGGTAGCGTTCGACAG
>CAITYI010000279.1 GCA_903896585.1 uncultured bacterium | reverse complement strand
CGCATCCGTCAACCACAGACACACGAGCCCATCAGCCCATCAGCTAATCAACCCATCAGCCCATCAGCCCATGAGTAACCCACTGAAAGTGACCGCAATCGTTCAAGCGCGCATGAGCTCAACGCGGTTGCCTGGCAAAGTATTACTCAATCTCAGCGGTGCACCCATGTTGCAACGGCAATTGGAACGCGTGCAGCGAGCCACCCTTCTCTCCAATGTCGTTGTGGCTACGTCAACAGATGTTTCCGATGATCCGATCGCCGCCCTGTGTGCGGAGTTAGGTGTTGACTGTTATCGCGGTGATCTTTCTAATGTCCTCGGTCGGTTTGTTGGTGCGATTGACGCGTTCCCCACCGATGTCGTGGTGCGCATTACCGCTGACTGCCCGTTGATTTCTCCCCAGGCGATTGATTCCGTTGTCAGCGCTTTCCTCGAGGCTGATTGTGATTACCTGTCCAATACCCTCGAGCCCACATTCCCCGATGGCGTGGACATTGAAGTCATGACCACGCAGGTACTTCGTGAGGTTTCGGCAATCAGTTCGGATCAGTTGGAGCGCGAGCACGTGACCCTAGGCATCTATCGGCGTCCCGATCACTTTTCGGTACGGAATTATCGGGGCGAGCAGGACTTGTCCGACCTGCGGTGGACCGTGGATTCGCAGAAGGATCTGGAATTCGTTAGTTGGGTGTACGAGTCGCTCTTTGCAAATAACCCACATTTTGAAATGGCCGATGTGTTGGAACTTCTAGCCCGGCAGCCAGAAAACAATCGGACTTCCCGTGATGCCAAGCGGAATGCGGCCCTTGATGGCGTGGACACCGGGGCCATGAAGCATTCATGATTTTCCCACTTGCCCCCTTTTTAGTTGAATGATAAACTAAGTGAAATCGATAGGAGACCCGCATGCCTGCAGTAACAGCTGACACCCTGACCCTGCCACGTTTCACCATTCCGGTTGAGGCGCGTCCCCGATCGGTGAAGCGCATCACAACTGCACCCCAGGGACACGAGGGTGAAGGATTCCCTGTTCGCCGGGCATTTGCCATGATCGAGCAAAGCGACCTCGATCCATTTATCCACATGGATCAAATGGGTGAAGTCGAATATGCACCGGGGGAACCAAAAGGCACACCCTGGCATCCACATCGCGGATTTGAAACTTTCACCTACTTAATTGATGGACAGTTTCTGCACCAGGACTCCAATGGTGGCGGGGGAATCATTGACTCTGGTGGTACCCAATACATGACAGCCGGCGACGGAATCTTGCACATTGAAACACCACCCGAGCACCTCGTTGTTTCTGGTGGGCTTTTTCACGGTGTGCAATTGTGGATCAACCTTCCCCAAGATAAAAAACGAATCGCTCCGCAATACCAAGATCTTCAGGGCATTGATTCTTCCTTGGTTTCTAGTACAGATGGCGGCGCTCTAGTCCGGGTGCTCGCCGGTCAGATCGCGGAATTTTCCGGTCCGGGTATTTCACACACCCCACTTGCCATCACGCACGTCACGGTGGCACCTGGGGCCGAAGTAGAAATTCCATGGCGCACCGATTTCAATGCATTGGCATATGTTCTCGCCGGTTCTGGCTACGTGGGTTCAGATCTGCGCCCGATATCCACCGGGCAAATGGCAGTTCTCATTGATGGCGACACGGTGAAACTGCGGGCAGCAGACACCCAAGAATCAAGATCACCCAACTTAGAGGTTTTTTTGATTGGCGGAGTGCCCCTGCGTCAACCCGTATTCCAATATGGACCTTTCGTGATGAATACCAAAGCTGAGGTTGTTCAGGCATTTGAAGACTTCCAAGCAGGGCGATTTGGTCACATTCCCGCCGATGCGATTCAGCCACACCGCATGTAGCTGACATTGAGGTTGAGTCTTTGGGTGCATTGTCGGCCAATTTCTCTATGCTGACCTAATGCCATTCGCCCCCAACGGGATCTATATCCCACTCGTAACCCCTTTTGATGCCCAAGGGCAGGTGGACACCGAGACTTTGCGGGTGACCGTTCGAGTGATGCTGGCCGCGGGCGTTCACGGGATCGTTGCCGTGGGAACAACCGGCGAAGGCTACGCACTGAGCTTTGATGAACGACGCCAGGTACTTAACTTGATCGTGTCGGAAGTCGCGGGTGCGGTTCCCGTCCTCGCAGGTGTGGGTGGCATGTCCACCCATGAAGCCTTGGACCAAGCCCTTCTGGCCAAACGTGCAGATGTCACCGGACTAATGCTGGCTGCACCGGCATATTGCCTGCCCACCGACGCGGAACTGGCTACCCATGTCACCGCCGTTGTTCGAGCCATTGACCTACCCACGGTTCTGTACGACTACCCCGCGCGAACCGGCATGAGTTTTTCCCGACAGGTGCTTACATCAATTGCGGAACTCCCACAGATTGTTGGAATCAAGGAAGCATCGGGGGATCTGAGTCGAATTCCTTGGTTGCAATCAGAATTCGGATCTGAGTTAGCAATTGTGTGTGGCGCTGATGTTGATTCCCTAACTTTCCTTGATGCAGGAGTCACCTGTTGGATTGGTGGCATTGCCAATCTGCTGCCTGCCGCACACGTCGCCATGTTGGACGCGGACAAGCGCGCAACCGTCTATTCCGAAATACTGCCGGTCCTAGAATTCATTGAGTCGGGCGACTACAACGCCAAAATCAAAGCGGGCATGGGATTGCGGGGTTTATCTGTCGGCCCTCCGCGAGCACCACTTGCTCAAGTGGACTCTGTCGTTCTGGAAGCACTTGCCACTGCACTAGATGCAGCCGGTCCGTGGGCTCCCCCGCTGGTGGGCTAACCCGTGACTGCCAAGGCACTCCCTGATTACGACGCGGACACAATTGTCGTTGGTGGCGGGATTATCGGGGTGGCCATTGCCGCTGTTTTGCATGACCGATCAGTTGTTGTCCTCGATTCAGGTGAACCTCGTTTTGGAACATCAATGGCAAATGCCGGACACATTGTGGTCAGTCATGCCACTCCTTTTGCTGCACCCGGAATGGTCCGCATGGGGTTGAAGTCCCTCGCCGCCCGCGATGGTTCATTTGCCCTGTCCCCAAAACTTCCACTATCCGGCTTGTCATGGCTGGGTAAATTCATGTCGAAATGCAATGAAACCAATTCTGCAGCTCTGACTCCCGGTCTACTGTCGTTGCTTGAGGTTTCAGCGGCGCAGGTTCGTCAACTCGGGATCCCCACAACTCCCACTCGCCTGTGGGAAATTTTCACATCCCGTCACTCGCAACAGGACGCACTCCGTCAAGTCGAGCACATGCAACAGGTGGGACTTCCTGCTCATCTCATTGATAGATCCGAAGCGCTCGATTCCGAACCCCTGCTCACCTCTCAGGTTCAAGCAGTTGTTGAGTTGGGCGAAGACTTTGGGATTAACCCTGAAGCACTCTGGAAAACATTGAGAGATGCAAACTCTGATGCCACCTATGTCAACAATGTCACGGTTGATTCACTCGCGGCATTCACTGATCGAGTTTTAGTCGGCGTTGGCAACACTACCTATTCGGCGCGCACAGTGGTGATTGCGGCAGGTGCGTGGACTCCTACCGTGACCAAACTTGTGGGAGTCAACCTTCCGATTATTGCGGCAAAGGGATACTCGATCACCATTGCGAACATGCGCGCCAATATCTCTCACCCCATGATTCTTGCCGATGAAAAAACCGCGGTGGATCCCATGGGTTCAGAGTTACGCATGAGTGCCAGATTCGAACTGACTCGCGCCAATGATCGGAGCATCGCTACGAAACGTATTCACCAGATGTACGAGCGAGCTAGGCACACAATGCGGTTACCAGAATTCCCGGCATCCATGGAGTCCCTCTCACCCTGGACGGGAGTGCGACCGGTGAGTGCGGATGGCGCACCATTTATTGGTCCACTTGCAAGTGCGCCGAATGTACTCGTGGCTTCCGGCCACGGAATGATCGGTACCTCGATGGCCATGGGCACAGCCGACCTGATTGCTAGATATCTTCGTGGTGAGAGAATCAGCGAAGCCGAGTTGGCACTCACACCTCACCGCTAGGGGAACCATGGAAACCACCCGCATGTGGCATTGTGTGGATTCGCATACCGAAGGGATGCCCACCCGAGTGGTTGTTGGTGGAGTCGGTGTACTTCCCGGTGCCACTATGGAAGATCGCCGGCAATACGTCATGACGGAAGCCGATCACCTGCGACGCTGGCTCATGTTCGAACCACATGGCCACGGGGCCATGAGCGGTGCAATCCTGCAACCACCCACTCGACCGGATTGCGACTGGGGTGTGGTGTACATCGAAGTATCCGGCTGCCTGCCCATGTGCGGTCACGGCACAATCGGCGTCGCCACCGTACTGGTCGAGACCGGCATGGTGCCGGTGGCAGAACCCGAGACCGTTATCCGCCTGGATACTCCCGCCGGTGTGGTAATCGCCCGAGTCCGCGTTGAGGGTACTCGCGCCACCAGCGTGACTTTGGAAAACGTTCCATCATTTGTCACCGAACTTGATTCAACTGTGGATGTTCCGGGATTCGGTCTAGTTCGTTATGACATGGCCTACGGTGGAAACTTCTATGCAATTGTTGAACTCGCCGACATTGGAGTGGAATTCGGGATTGACCATAAAGATCAACTGCTGGAAGCCGGGCTGGCAATCATGAATGCCATCAATGCGCAGCAACCGCCGGTCCACCCAGAAAACCCGGCAATCGACCATGTGCATCACGTTCAGCTCGTGGCACCGGGAAGCACTGCGAGCTATTCGCGTCACGCCATGGCAATTTATCCCGGTTGGTTTGATCGGTCGCCTTGCGGAACAGGAACGAGCGCTCGGGTTGCGCAACTCACCGCCCGCGGACAACTCGCCCTGGGCGACACCCTGAAAAATGAATCATTGATTGGCACACACTTCCTCGGCCGCGTCAAAGAAACAACCACGGTTGCTGGAATTCCGGCGATTATT
>CAITYI010000278.1 GCA_903896585.1 uncultured bacterium | reverse complement strand
GCTCGTTCGGCCAATAGCGATCTGTTCAGCTGACCCTGTGAATTCAGAATATCGGTCCCAAAAGCTTGAGCCAATTCATCGAGCACGGGGGAACCACTTTGGGTGAGTTCGCGGGAAATATCGTCGGCATCAATCACCGTGGCGCCACACTCAGAAAAGCATGACGCCACAGTGGACTTGCCGGAACCAATTCCGCCAGTTAACCCGACAACAAACGGCATGGGCTAGTCGGAGGTCAATTTATCCCGCAGAGCCTGCAAGTTAGAGTCTGCAGAAAGAGTTCCCTCAGAGCCTTGTGAATCGGATGCCTCCGATTCGGATGAATATGAGCTTGCGTCACCCGATTCATCGGCTGCAGCTTGATCAGCGACCTTGGCGTCTGACATTTGCTTTCGGTGAGCCTCCCAGCGTGCATGAGCCTCGGCGTACTCCCGCTCCCATTCGGTGCGCTGTGCCTCGAAACCGGCCTTCCATTCGCCCGTTTCTGGATCAAAACCCTCAGGGCCGGTGTAGTTTCCTGCTTCATCGAATGCTGGAGCCATGCCGTAGAGATATGGATCAAATTCTTCAACTGCCTGGGCATCAGAGGAGTCGTTGGCTTGTTTCAGAGACAATGAGATTCTGCGACGCTCAAGATCAATGTCAATAACCTTCACAAAGATGTCATCATTGACCTGAACAATTTGTTCGGGCATATCAATATGACGCTCAGCTAGTTCAGAAATATGCACTAGGCCTTCAATGCCTTCATCTACCCGCACAAAAGCTCCGAAAGGCACCAGTTTTGTGACCTTGCCCGGCACAACTTGATTAATGCCGTGGGTGCGAGCGAAGTGCTGCCAAGGATCCTCTTGGGTGGACTTGAGGGAGAGCGACACGCGCTCGCGATCCATGTCAACTTCGAGAACTTCTACGGTGACCTCGGTACCCACTTCGACAACTTCAGAGGGATGATCAATGTGCTTCCATGACAATTCCGAAACATGTACGAGGCCGTCTACACCTCCAAGGTCAACGAATGCACCAAAGTTGACAATGCTTGACACAACGCCACTGCGGATTTGACCCTTTTGAAGTTGATTGAGGAAAGTCTGACGGACCTGGCTTTGGGTCTTCTCTAGGAAGGAGCGACGGGACAGAACCACATTGTTTCTATTCTTGTCCAACTCAATAATCTTGGCCTCGAGCGTCTTGCCGACGTATGGCTGCAGATCGCGCACGCGGCGCATCTCAACCAAAGATGCAGGCAGGAAGCCTCGCAAGCCGATATCTACGATCAGCCCGCCTTTAACCACTTCAATCACCAAGCCTTCGACAACACCATCTTCTTCTTTAATCTTCTCGATCGTGCCCCACGCACGTTCATATTGGGCACGTTTTTTGGAGAGAATTAATCGACCTTCTTTATCTTCTTTTGTTAAAACAAGTGCTTCTACGATGTCACCGACGGAAACGACCTCACTAGGGTCGACATCGTGCCTTATGGACAGTTCGCGAGAAGGAATTACACCCTCAGTTTTGTAGCCAATATCTAGGAGGACTTCATCGCGGTCAACTTTGACCACAATCCCCTCGACGATATCGCCATCATTGAAGTATTTGATTGTCGCGTCGATTGCTGCCATAAAATCTTCGGCGGTGCCAATATCGTTAATTGCGACCTGAGTAGTAGTTGTAGTTGTAGTCATGGAGGAATGGGCTCCGGTGGATAGGTGTTAAGGAAACTCAATGTCCGTTTGTGGTGAGAAATCTAGGTCTATTCCTCTAAACATGAGCGTGCTGAGCCTAATGGTTCGGAAATTCTCAATGTGCGGCGGCATCCCAGTTCGCACCGGTCCCCACGTTGACATCAAGGGGAACCGTGAGGGAAACGGCAGTCTCCATGCGCGAGCGCACGATCTCGGACACCCGAGATAGCTCGCCAGGGGCAATCTCCAGGACCAATTCATCGTGAACTTGGAGCAAAAGACGGCTGTGCAGGCTTTCTGACCGTAAGGCTGCTTCCACCTGCAACATGGCTATTTTGACGATATCGGCAGCACTTCCCTGGATAGGAGCGTTGAGGGCCATTCGCTCGGCAATTTCCCGCCGCTGCCGGTTGTCGCTGGCTAAATCCGGTAATCGGCGCCTTCGGCCGAAAATTGTTTCGGTGTACAGATTCTTACGCGCAACCTCCACAACTCGGGCCAAGTAGTCTCGTATACCGCCAAATCTGCGGAAATAGTCGTCCATCAATATTCGAGCATCTTCGGTGGAGACATCGAGTTGCTGGGCAAGTCCATAGGGCGAAAGTCCGTAAGCCAGTCCGTAGGACATAGCTTTCACCTGTCGGCGCAGTTCGGGAGTGACGTGATCTACCTCGAATACTTTTCGGGCAACCGTGTCATGAAGATCTTCGCCGCTCTTGAATGCCTCAATGAGGCCTGGGTCCCCCGACAGATGCGCCATGATTCGCAATTCAATTTGGCTGTAGTCAGCGGTGAGAAGGCACTCAAATCCTTGACCAACCACAAACGCGGCACGAATCCGACGACCCGCCTCGGTGCGGATGGGGATATTTTGTAAGTTCGGATCAACTGACGACAGTCGTCCAGTCGCAGCCACCGTTTGCTTGAATGTCGTGTGGATTCGAGAGTCTTTGTCGGCAAGAGGGATAAGCGACTCAACAGTTTGGCGTAGTTTAGAATCCTCGCGCCAAGCGAGAATCTGTTCGAGAACTGGGTCACCTGTTGAGCTAAATAATTGTTGGAGTGCTTCGGCGTCTGTTGTGTATCCCGTTTTAATCTTCTTAGTTTTAGGCAATCCTCTTTCCACGAAAAGTACCTCTTGCAACTGCTTCGGTGATCCAAAATTGAATTCTCGACCCACGATTTCGAATCCCAATTTTTCAGCCGCCGAAATTCTTTCAGCAAATTCATGTGACAACGTAGTTAGCGAATCTAAGTCAACTGCAATGCCCGCGTGTTCCATGGTGCTCAATACCGATTGAGTGGGAAGTTCGACGTCAAGGAGAAGTGATTCGAGGTTGGACTGTTCCAACTTCACGTAAATTTCAGTGCCCACCCGCTTTATGACCTGTGACTGGAGTCCCACAAGTTCGCCGTCGGACTCCCCCAAGAGACTGAGTTGTTCAGGCTCCTGTTCAACTACCAGTCCAAGAATCCGCTGGGCAACATCAGGGAGAGCGTAGGACCGCTGCCCAGGATCCAGTAGATATGCACCGAGTGCCGTGTCCATGACAATGCCTGCCGTTAAGGCGCCGTGTGTTTGCATAAACCAATCAAGTTCTTTGCCGCCATGAACCGTTTTAACAACAGCGGGGTCGGCCAACCATTTGACGAGAAGCTCAAGATCTGCTTTTTTAAGGTCAACGACGACGCAACAGGCTTCGTCTGTTGCAGCTGCGATTGACCAAATTACCCCATTTCCTTGGGCGAATTCACCAGTGAAAGCAAGCGCAACTGGGCTTCCGAGTGCCACCAGGTCGCTCACTGATTGACTCACGACTGGCACGAGGAACTCTGATCCAACGGTCTCAACGAGTTCGTCACGTGCATGAGATCTATCAATTGCATTGGGTAACGACTGAATTCTTGTTCGCAAGGCTTGAAATTGCAGAGTGTCGAACAGCTCAAAAACAGCACCTACATTAAAGTCCTTGATTGCCAAACTCTGTAGATCAAGATCAAGCGGAACGTCGCGAACAAGTTCAGTGATCCGTCTATTGGTCAACACTTGGGCGACATGCTCTCGTAGAGATTCGCCCACCTTTCCGGTGATGAGATC
>CAITYI010000277.1 GCA_903896585.1 uncultured bacterium | reverse complement strand
GGACTTTAGACGCAATGGGTGGAGAAGCGCAATGCGAGAAGGCCATTTTTTTTAATTATTTTTTTTATTTCTGGCATTCCCCCATAAAAATGACCAGGTCAGGCCCATCGGGTCCGGTGCGAGCTTGGCTACAGTGATCATATGGACCCCGCTCGTATGGACCCCGCTCGCATGGACCCCGCTCGCATGGACCCCGCTCGCATGGACCCCGCTCGCATGGACCCCGACAACCCGATATCCGGAGCGGATTCCCGTTCTGGTTCTGAACCTGTCGAAATAACTGGGACCCTCAAAGTCACTGACCTGTTCAGCACGGGAGCCCCTCAGAGTGCTGGGTGGATGCGCGTGGATCCAGCACTCGGCACGTACTGGAGGTTGATTCTTTATGTGAATGCATTGATCCTGTGTGGAATTGGAATTGCCGCGTGGTTTGTACTAGATCGATCGGGAAACCGTGATCTCACGTCATTTGTCACCCCCCTTTCAATATCACTCTTTTTCGCACTTCTCCTTATTGTCATTGTCTGGCTCAGCCACATAATTCGTCGACGGGTTGCGTCGATCGGCTACCGGTTACAAGACCGCGAACTTGAAGTGAGTAGTGGCATTCTGTTTCAGAAATTGGTGACTGTTCCATTTGCCCGCCTTCAACTGGTCGAAGTCACCGCGGGACCTCTTGAGCGCCTACTTGGCATTGCTGGTGTCCAATTACATACTGCCTCTGCATCCACGAATGCAAAGATCTCGGGCCTCACCCCTGAGCGTGCTCTCATTTTAAGAGACTCACTCAATAAAAGCGGCGAGCAAGCAGGCCTATAAAAAATTATGGACCCCACCTTTTATCGCGTGTCACGCACATCGAGGGCCACGCCATTGCTCCAGACCCTGCAACTCATTGCACCCCTGATACTGATAATCATCTCCTTCGGTTTTTCCATCGCATTCGGGGCGATAGCGGCAGCACTAAGTGGGTCCCTTCTGTTCATTTTTTATCTATCGTGGAAGAAATTTACATTTCATATATCTAGCAGTGTTGAAGGAGATCACGAACTAATAGTTCAATCAGGAATATTCACTCGCCGAACCAAATCATTAAGAATTTCCAGACTTCAATCAGTAGATATTCATCGGCCTTTGGTAGCCCGGCTCACCGGTTTTGCTTCCATTCAGGTCGAAGTTGCCGGTACGGGTGACTCCCGGGTTCTCCTCAAATTCTTGACCATGGCGGACGCTCAAGCACTCCGAAATGAGATAGTGCGGCTCGCCAGCGGATCCCAGCAGGATGAACAGGCGTCTAACGACCTGCTGCAGGAATCACCTGGAGTTGCGAATTCACCGCACGGTGTTGATTCCCCTCGGTGGGAAGTACCCACTTCGCGTTTGATTGCATCACTTGGCCTCACAACTTCAACCTATGTCCTGATTGCGGGTGCAGTATTCTCCACCTTCTTAGCAGCGATCAATGGCGCTGGTGGCCTCACCGCTCTCCTGATCACTGTTTTTGTGTCTGGAGCATCGGCCATCACCAGCTTTACCGTGCTTTTCAACTTTGTACTAACAAAGAGTGATAGAGGTTTGTTGATCTCACACGGATTAATCTCTACATCGAGTTATACGATTTCCCCAATAAGACTTCAGGCACTTGAGGTGAGCCAACCAATTGCCTGGAGAATTTTCAGTTGGTATCGAGTTTCAATGAATATCGCTGGAATTGATTCGAATCAAAGCAATAAGGGACCGCGAATACTCATTCCAGTAATTCACGAAAAGGAGTTAGTCGATTTATTCGATTCCCTAATTCCCGAGTGGAATATTGACCTTGCTCCACAGTGGGAAACGGCAGACCGCAGGGCTAAGTGGCGCTACCCACTCCAGTTTCGATTTATTGGTACCCATATTTCGTCACATGCGTTTACCACGAAAACCGGTTGGCTCACCCGCAGATTCAAAGTTGCTCTGCACCCTCGAATTCAGTCATTGCGACTCACCCAAGGCCCTATTCAGAAGTGGCTCGGGTTTACCACCCTTCACTGTGATTCTGTTCCTGGTCCAATTCGAATCAAGG
This sequence comes from uncultured bacterium, assembly GCA_903896585.1. Classification (GTDB taxonomy): domain Bacteria; phylum Actinomycetota; class Actinomycetes; order S36-B12; family S36-B12; genus UBA4592. Next base: position 4,090 of record CAITYI010000277.1, on the reverse strand, counting down.
CGCTTGGAATACCCGCCAGTAGATCCGCCGCAATGGTGATCAGTGAACTCGAACTAATGCACGAAGCCATCGGGGATACCAGAACCGAAGCTTGGATTACCCGCTCTTAATCTTCCTTCGGTCCTTTTTCATTGGTGGTTGTAGGTAACTCCGGAGCACTTACATCGTAAATTTCTGCCCGCCGCGTGAGCAGCGCATCAAGCACCTGTGCCTTGAAGTCGGCTTCCTCCGAGCTCCCCCAGCGCACTGTTGCCCCGGATTTGAGGGTAAACACGACGTTATCTCGTGAAACGGCAGAAATTCCCGTTATCTTGGAACTGAGGTTTTCGGGCAGGGAGACCAATACTTCAACTGCTGCAATGAGTGCATCCCCCTCGGCATCGATTCGAGGTAACCCGTTGATATCTGCCGATTCAAATGTGTTGCCACTTGAGTCCACTGCAAGTTCCCCCACTCCTGTTGAAACTTTGGCAACAGGAGTGCGAGTCTCGACCGCAATCACAATTTCATTGGGCCACCCTCGGCGAACCTCTACCGATTGAACCCACGGCAGCTCAGCGACTTCTCTTGCAGCGGTGTCGGCATCCACCAAGGCGATCGGGTCACCAGCAGTCACACCTGCCTTCGCTCGAATCTCTGTTACTTGCTGTTGGGTCAACTCATAGTCATTAGCATTGACCGCTCGAACTTGGTCAACCGCGAAGATCGAAGAGAACCAGACAGCCCAGATAACAAGCCCAATAATTACGGCAATGATCGGGATCAAAAAAAACCAAATTTTACGCCGATTCTTCACGGTGAAGATCGGTCTTGGCTTCGATTGTGTATTTTCATTCATGGCTTACTCATCAAGACGAACTACGCTTTGTTCTGTTCATGTCGGTCGCGGAGCCTTTCAACAACTTCGTTCGCAATAAGTCCGATATCGCCTGCACCAAGAGTCATGATGATGTCTCCCGGGCGAGCATCCTGAATCAAGTGGGCAGCGACTTGGGACCAGGAAGGTTCGAAGACAACACATTCATCCGCCAACGGCACATTTCCTGCCATGGTCTGCCCGCTGGCACCGGGTATCGGTTCCTCGCCTGGCGCAAACACCTCAAGGACAACCACTTGATCGGCAAGACCCAGGGATTCTCCAAACTCTCTGGTGAACATGGCCGTTCGGTAGTAATGATGGGCCTGAAATGCAACAATCAAACGTCCCTCGCCAACGACTTCGCGCGCGGCCGTCAATGTTGCGGCGATTTCAGTGGGGTGATGCGCATAGTCATCGTAGACTCGAATTCCATTGACCTCACCCTTGAAATCAAATCTGCGTCGGGTACCGCTGAATTCCTCGAGTCCGGCAACCACTTGCTGAGCTGGATAACCCATTCTTAGCATGGCAACAAGAACCGCCTGCGCATTCAAGGCATTGTGACGGCCCGGAACCTTAAGTTGAATTCTGCCGAGTCGGACGCCATTGCATACCGTGTCAAAGGACCAGCCCGACGGACTCGGTCGGGCGTCAATCATCTGGTAATCCGCGTCGGGGGATTCACCGTAGGTTTCAATATCGACACCGGCCTGCCGAGCGGACATGGCCATGCGTAATGACCCAGGATCATCGTGGCAGGCAACCATGAAGCCTCCTCTTTGGCCCACCCCGGTCGCAAAATCCATGAATGCCTGTTCAATTGCGGCAAAAGTTCCCCAGTGATCCAAGTGATCAGCTTCTATATTTGTGACGATGGCCACTTGGGGCTGAAGGTGCAAAAATGCCCCGTCACTTTCATCGGCCTCCACAACAAACAGATCACCTGAACCTAGGTGGGCATTTGCTCCAGAATCATTAAGTTCGCTACCAATCGCAAAAGACGGATCAACGCCACAATTTTGAAGCGCTACCGTGAACATTGAGGTGGTAGTCGTTTTTCCATGGGTTCCAGCAATGGCGATGCCACGGAAGCCGTTCAAGATTACTCCGAGTGCCGCCGCTCGCGAGAGCACTGGAATTCCTGCTTCCCCGGCAGCAACCCGCTCAGGATTTGCCACCGGAATAGCGGTCGAAACCACAACCGAATTCACACCAACCAGGTGATTCGAATCGTGACCGGTCTCCACATCAATGCCTATCGCCTGCAGAGCTGCGGTTCGCCGCGACTGCTTGACATCGCAACCGGATACGGAAACTCCACGCGCAGCCAAAATCCGGGCAATCCCGGACATGCCAGCACCGCCAATTCCCATTATGTGTACTGAACCAAGGTCAGGCAAGGAATTACTCACGATCACACGTTAACGCCCACTCGGCCAAATCACGAGCAGCATCACTGGCAGCGGTATGTGGTGTTCGTTCTGTCATGATCCGCAAAGCTTCACGATCACGTATTAACGGAGTGACATGGGAAACGATCCATTCCGGAGTGAATGACTTAGCAGGGCACAGTAAAGCGGCACCCACCGCGACCAGCGGTTCCGCATTCTTTTCCTGCTCACCATTGCCGATCGGCAGTGGTACGAATATTGAGGGCATACCGACCGCCGCAACCTCTGCAACGGTCATGGCCCCCGCTCTATTAATACTGAGGTCTGCCGCCGAATACGCCAGGTCAATTCGGTCAATAAATGGCACGGGTCGATATACGCCCACGTTTGGATCAAAGTTTCCTGGATTTTCGAGTTCAGGATTAATCGCGTTGTGCGGCCCTACCGCATGCAAGATGCTGATTCCCTCCGAAATGAGCTGAGGCGCCGAATCCACCACCACCTGATTCAGTGATACGGCGCCCTGAGACCCACCAAAAACCAGCAGCACCGGGCCTTGCGCGGGAAGGCCGAAGTGTGCGCGAGCCAACTCGTGAGATTCTTTACGGTTTAACTGTCGAATCTGTCGTGACAAGGGCATCCCGATAACTCTCCCGTGCGGTATAACATCCGGGTAGTTCAGCGCAATATTCCGAGTCAGCTTCGCTCCTAATCGGTTGGCTATGCCAGGAGAGGAATTTGCTTCATGCACGATTACGCAAATGCCAAGTGAACGAGCCGCAAGATAAGCGGGGGCGCTTGCATAGCCGCCGAACCCGACCACACAAGTGACTTCTTCCCGCTTCAAAAACTCTCGCGTCTCTTTTACTGCGCGCAGAAACTGATAGGGGAACATGAATGCTTGGCTGTTGATTTTTCGTGGAAAGGGAGCCGAAGATACTAATTTCAATTCGAATCCCGTTGGCGTTACCAGCTCCCGATCAAGACCTCTCGACGTGCCCAATATCGTGATGCGGACCTTTGGGGCTAAATCCAGAATTGCGATAGCCGTGTTTAAAGCGGGAAAAATGTGCCCTGCAGTTCCACCCGCGGCCAAGACCACGTGCACGACTACCGCCTGCGCATGGCAGTCGCGGTGGCATGCCGACGAATTCTTTTTCGAGCTTCGGGCTCATTCCGAGCAAATGCCAACAACATTCCGATCGCAATGAGGGTCGGAACTAACGAGGATCCTCCATAGGAAACCAGGGGCAGCGCGACACCTGTAACTGGAAGAACCCCAAGAACCGCCCCGATGTTGACCACGGCTTGAATAACAATCCATGATCCGACTCCGGCAGCCGCAAGTCTTACGAATGGTAACTCAGATGTCCGGCTTAGCCGGAAGATTGCGAATGCCAGAATGGAAAAAAGCACCAATATTGAGAACGTCCCTACGATTCCAAGTTCCTCACCGATCACTGGGAAGATAAAGTCGGTATGAGCCTCTGGAAGTGAGCCCCATTTTTCCCGGCTTCCGCCAAGCCCCACTCCTAGAAAGCCACCGGTGCCGAGCGCGTATTGACCTTGGGACACCTGCCACCCAAAACCAAGTCGGTCAGCATCAGGATTCAGCCAACTGATGATTCGCTCCATGCGATAGGGGGCAACCAGAGTCAGGATCCACACACCGATAATTCCTAAAGCACCAAAAATTGCAAATAATTTAAGTGGCGCGCCAGCAGCAAAAAGTATTCCGCACAGGATCGCAGCCAACATGAGGGTGTTTCCGAAGTCTCCCTGAAGAAGTACCAGCCCCATTAAAATGCCGGCAACAGGCACAATGGGAATGAGCAGTGTT
>CAITYI010000276.1 GCA_903896585.1 uncultured bacterium | reverse complement strand
GCCGGCCGCAGCAGAACCTGCCGCAGAGTAGTTGACTTGGCTGGTTGCGGGGCTGGGTAATCCTGGTCCTGCATATGCCACCACGCGCCACAATATTGGTGCGATGGTTGTGGAAGCTTTTGCTCAAAAAAGCCGCTCGACCTTAGCTCGACACAAACGCGCACTTGCACTGAGCTGCGAAACTCACGTCGGGATTCCAGGTGCCCTCGAAAAAGTAGTCCTAGCAGTCCCGCTGTCATTCATGAACGAGAGTGGGGGCCCGGTGAAAGCGCTCATGGATTTTTATGGTGTCGATCCCGGAAACCTCGTGGTTGTTCATGACGAACTCGATATTGATTTTTCTACATTGCGGGTAAAGTTTGGCGGGGGAGACAATGGCCATAACGGCCTGAAGAGCATTCGCAAATCAATTGATACCGGTGACTTTTATCGAGAGAGGGTTGGGGTGGGTCGACCACCAGGTCGGCAAGAACCGGCGGATTTTGTGCTATCACCTTTTAGCCCAACGGAGCGCAAGGAGCTCCCGTCGGTCATTGATCACAGTGTCGATGCTTTGGAATCACTGATTTTACACGGTCTGGAATCCACTCAGAGTCGCTTTAATAGTCAGTCGCTTTAATAGTTAGTTACTTTAATAGTTAGTTAGTCTTCAACGAAACTCAATCACGTTACGGAGTCAACATGTCACCGCAATCCGATGCTGAACTTTCCCGATCTATTGCACGCGAAGCGGGGCAATTGTTGCTTGCTCTTCGGGAAGATTTCTTCAAAGACCGGCCCGTCGAAACTATTGATAAAACGATCAGTGATCTTCTGCGTGATCAGGCCGATCGGGCTGCACACCTACTTATCATGGAGAGATTAAGCGCTGCCCGTCCAGCCGACGCTATTCTCAGTGAAGAAGGAAAAGACAATGATCTTCGTTTGAGTTCAAGCCGGGTCTGGATTGTCGATCCACTAGATGGCACTTGGGAATACGGTCAAAATCGTCGAGACTTTGCCGTTCACATTGCCTTGTGGGACACCTCACAGCAAAAATTGAGTGCGGGCACGGTAGATCTTCCGGCTCAAGAAATTACCCGTAGTGTTCTCGATACAGAAAACCTCCCGGATCCAGGGACTGACGGGACCATTCGGGTTGTTGCCTCTCGATCACGTCCGCCTAAGACCCTCAAAGAGACAGTTGCCCGATTAGGGGAGATTTTGGTAGAAGCAAACGTGTCGCATGACAAGATAGAAATCGTTGATGTCGGATCGGTCGGTGCAAAAGTAAATGAAATTCTTTGTGGTCGAGCTGATATTTATCTCCATGACACTGGTTTTTTTGAGTGGGATGTTGCGGCGCCCTACATTGTGGCGGAACACTACGGATTAATGGCATCGCATATGTCCGGTGAACCCATCACTTTTAACCACATGCCACCGTATGTCACCGATCTTGTGGTCTCACGGGCTGAGTTGTACCCACACGTGTTACAGGCCTTGAAGGAGACCCGCTAGGCGTGAGGAATCAGCAAGCCCTTTCTCCGTTAGTGAATCTGGTGTCTGCGGACCCGGGTTTTCAGAGTATTGCTCATAATGCGCAAAGCTGCGCAGAGACTGACGTGGTTGCACCAACAAATTTGTATCCCTTGATCATTGCTGGGATTGAAGCGCAAAGATCCGAGCGACCAATGTTGATCGTTACGGCCACGGGTAGGGGGGCAGATGAATTAGCTTCTTCGCTTAGGGCATTCATTGATCCCGCGTCGATTGCAGTTTTCCCAAGTTGGGAAACCCTGCCGCATGAAAGATTGTCTCCCTCATTAGACACGGTCGGCACTCGACTTGCAATTTTGCGCCGACTGGTGCACCCCTTTAAAGGTGACCACTTTACCGCTCCCATATCTATTGTTATTTCATCTGTACGAGCAGTTCTTCAACCGATTGTGGCTGATCTCGGTGACATTGAGCCGGTGCACCTGCGGGCGGGCGACACCCGGGAGCTGACAACAGTTGTGGCACGACTGGTTGGTTTCGGTTATGAACGTGTTGATCTTGTTGAGCGCAGAGGCCAAGTAGCCGTTCGCGGTGGAATATTAGATGTATTTCCCCCCACCGAAGAACATGCGCTGCGTCTGGAATTCTGGGGCAATGACATTGAAGAAATCCGATACTTCGCGGTCTCAGATCAACGAACTCTGGAACTTGCGCCACATGGTTTGTGGGCCACGCCGGTAAGGGAGTTGCTCTTGACCGAGAGTGTTCGTGAAAAAGCTCAAGCTCTTGGGGCTGAGCACATTGAGGTCGCAGCAATGTGCGAGTCACTTGCCTTAGGAATTCCGGTCGAGGGCATGGAAT
>CAITYI010000275.1 GCA_903896585.1 uncultured bacterium | reverse complement strand
GCCCGTTGGCTTCCGGACAAACTGACCAAATACGTGGAATCGGAAATGACTCACATTCAGGTTCAAGCGACTCCGACAACTCCAATAATTGATAACTCCATCGCGGTGGATAGGCGGCATTCACTGCGAGTGCACATTGTGGGCACGAATTATTTGGGTCTAGCAATTAAATCCCTGCTGGCAGATACCGGATTCATGATCTCTGATTCAGCTCGCAGTGCAGCTGTATTGATCCTGCCCAGTGTTTCCCATCCGCATGTCAGCGACCACGATTTTGCCGAGTGGGAACGGTTACCCCATTTGCATGTGGGCATTCGGCATACCAAAGCCGTAGTTGGACCGCTTGTGGTGCCTGAACAGAGTTCATGTGTGCGGTGTGACTATCTACACCGCCGAGACCTTAACCCCAACTGGCCAACCCAATTTATCGATTGGCGCAATTCACTTGTCCATTCAACTGCGGATCCATTATTAGTGCACCTCACCGCGGCTTTCAGTCTTTCCATGCTCCGAAACTGGATCGATGGCCATGAGGTTGCCAATCGCGCTTGGTCGGCCACCATGCCGATTCCCAGCTTTACCGCAGAAAGTCGACCACCCCACCCACTGTGCGGTTGCCTGCTGGTGCATCAACTAGATCAGCCGGTTTAGATCAGCCCGTTTAGATCAGCCCGGTGAGCGATCAGATTGATATTCGGTCACAATGGTCACATGCCGGAATTACCAAAGAACGCATTCACGCGTGGTATTCGCATGGCATCACTGCCCGCCACCTATGCGGGTCGCACAGCTTTGGGTTTTGGTAAGCGCGTTGGCGGTAAACCGGCAGAAGCGATCGCGGCAGAAATGCAACAGCGAACGGCTGAACAAATGTTCAAAGTTCTCGGTGAACTCAAGGGTGGTGCCATGAAGCTAGGGCAGGCCATGAGCATCTTCGAAGCGGCACTCCCCGAAGAAATCGCCGCTCCCTATCGCGCCATGCTCACCAAATTACAAGATGCCGCCCCGCCAATGCCCGCTGCCTCAATCCACAAAATCCTGAGCGAGGAACTCGGCCCCGATTGGCGCGAACGCTTCCAGGAGTTCAATGACACCCCAGCAGCAGCCGCATCAATTGGGCAGGTGCACAAGGGAGTGTGGCATGACGGACGTGTCGTAGCGGTCAAGGTCCAGTACCCCGGAGCCGACAAAGCCCTCATTGCCGACCTCAATCAAATGATGCGCATGGGCAAACTATTTGCCGGGTGGATACCAGGACTAGAAATCAAACCTTTGCTGGAGGAACTCAAAGAGCGCGCGGTTGAGGAACTCGATTACCTGCTCGAGTCAGAAAATCAACGTACATTTGCAGTGGCATTTGAAGGAGACCCGGATTTCCAGATCCCACATGTGCTGGCGGCCGCACCCCACGTCCTAGTCAGTGAGTGGATCGATGGCACGCCCCTTTCCCGAGTGATTGCCGATGGCACCGTCGAGGAACGCGACCATGCCGGGTTGCTCTATGAAAGATTTCTCTTGGCCGGACCGGCCCGAGCTGGCCTGTTGCACGCGGATCCACATCCGGGAAATTTCCGAATTACCCCCGAAGGCAAACTCTGTGTCCTTGATTTCGGGGCAGTGTCCCGCCTACCCGATGGACTTCCCATGGCCATGGGCACGCTATTGAGCATTGCTCAAAGTGGCGATGCCGACAAGGTGCTTGAAGGACTGCGGGCTGAAGGTTTTGTCAAACCAAATATCACCGTTGATCCGCAACAGGTACTTGATTATTTGGAGCCTTTTGTTGAACCCACCCGCCATAAATCCTTTCACTTCACCCGTGACTGGATCCGCGGCGAATTCAACCGGATAAATGACGTTCGAAATCCCGACTTCACAATTGGCATGAAAATTAATTTGCCGCCATCGTATGCATTAATCCACCGAGTCTGGCTCGGCAGCATTGCGGTGTTGTGTCAACTCGATGCCCATGTACCCGTTCTCGAGGAACTCGAAACCTGGGTTCCTGGCTTCAGCCCTGCAGACGCCTAACGATCTCGAGAACTTCTTCCCCGAATTCATTCAACTTGGCCGGCCCAACACCCGGTATCGCGGCCAATGAATCTAAGTCGGTGGGAACCTGTTCCGCAATAGCGGTAAGAGTTGCGTCGGTGAAAACAATGTACGCGGGAACTGCTTTGGCAGCGGAGCGCTCTTTGCGCCACTCCCGCAAAGTCTCAAAGAGTTCAACATGTGCCTCGACCGGGCAGCCGTGGCAATGACCCAAGGTTCGCTCACCAGCTGTCACCAACGCATTTCCGCACACCCGACACGGTCTGGGGCCTTTGCGTTGACGCACCGAGTCTCGGCTGGAACCCCCTGCAATGAAAGACCCGCTGGCCGACCCCCGAGAAATTCCCGCCGCGCTGCCATCAAAAACTCCAGAAGGTAAATCAGCAATGAATCGGCTCAGAGTCCTGGTTGCCTTACCGCCAGGAGTGCGCGATTTTGCCCAACTCACCAGAAGTTGGTTCCCCGCGCGGGAAACACCCACATATGCCAGTCGGCGTTCTTCTTCAATTGAATCGCTCGTGTCAGCGTAAGACAGCGGCAAGAGACCCTCGCTGCACCCAATGAGGAACACGATTGGCCACTCCAACCCTTTTGCAGAGTGAATTGATGCAAGGGTGACTGCGTCTGCACCAGGAGCATGTTCCACCGAAGCCCGCTGATCGAGTTCATTGACAAACTCACGCAAGGACATGGAGTCAGGGCACTCCTGGGCCATGGTCATAAGGGCCAATAGCGACTCCCACTTTTCCCGAACCGCTCCGGTACCTCGAGGCGGCTCAGTGGACCACCCCATGCCCGATAGCACCGCCTGTATTCGCTCGGTGAGGGAATCGCCAGAGGTATCGGGATTCTTGGCATCGCCACGCAGCAACATGGTGGCGGTTTTAACTTCAGGCCGATTAAAAAATCTCTCCGTACCTCGCAATACAAATGGGATAAGTGAATCTGTAAATGCTGATTCATATTCCGCTGACTGGGCATTAATTCGGTAAAGGACAGCAATATCAGCAGCGGAAGTCCCTGAATCGATCAGAGCACGAATCGATTGAGCAACCCCCGCTGCTTCATCGTTGTCGTCGGAATAAGCGGTGACCTTAGGTGGCGGACCTGACGTACGCTGAGAACGCAAGGTGACCGCATTTTTTCCACCGCCGATTACGGCATTTGCCATGGATGTAATTTCCGGCGTACACCGATAACACCGCACTAATTCAATGCGCGTTGCTTGGGGAAACTGCTCCACGAATTTCGTGAGATACACCGCTGAAGCCCCCGTGAATGAATAGATGGTCTGACTCGGATCACCCACAACACAAAGATCGTCACGGTCACCGAGCCATAAATCCAATAAATTTTTTTGCAGGGGGTTGACGTCTTGGAATTCGTCGACGGTAAACCACCTGTATGCCTTGTGGACCGCTAATTCAATTTCGGGACGACTACGAATGGATGCACCCATGAGTGTGAGGATGTCCTCGAAATCCAATTGATTGCGATCTTTTTTAACCGACTCATAGGTTTCGAAAACCTTCGCAAAAGTTGCGGTGTCGATTGCAAACTCGCGCTTGGCTTTGCCAACGAGCGCCGAATCGATCATGTTGGACTTACACCACTCAATATCTCCACTGACATCGCGAACGAGTGCGGAGTCAGAATCGACTTTGCAAAACGACAGTGCCCGCGCCACCAAGGGTGCCTTGGATGACACCAATTCCGGAAATACCGAATTGGAAAGTTGAGGCCAGAAATAACGTAACTGACGAAGTGCCGCGGCGTGAAATGTGCGCACCTGCACTCGTTCGGCACCCAATGCACGCAACCGGTGTCGCATTTCACCTGCGGCTCTATTGGTGAACGTGACCGCCAGTGTTCGCTCGGGGTCACTCTCACCCAGGGCAACCGAGTGGGCAATCCGGTGCGTAATTGCCCGAGTCTTGCCGGTGCCAGCACCCGCGAGCACCCGAACCGGACCGGCTACCGCTTGAGCAACCGCGACCTGCTCACTGTCGAGACCGGTGAGAATTTGCTCAGCCCGATTGGTATTGGTCGCTGGGCTCATGAGCAGATCTTGACACGCTGCGCCGACAATCACGAATCCCCATAGGCTTGTGCTGTGAACAATGCACTTGACATTGACCCCGAGGTATCGCCCGTCATCATGTACAGCACGGTGTGGTGTGGCTATTGCCAGCGACTCAAGGCCCAAATGCAACGCGCCGGCATTGAATACACTGAAGTGGATATCGAGGTTGACCCAGATTCAGCGGCTTTTGTGGCATCAATTAATGGGGGCAATGAAGTTGTTCCCACCCTGAAATTCTCCGATGGCTCAACTTTGACCAACCCACCCATTGCCGAGGTCATTGCCAAGATCGAACAGTTATAAATAACCAAACCGCTGATTGCTCGTGATTACCGGAATGCACTCTCCCGCGGCAGCGGCTCCCCCAACCAATGAACAATTAACCGGTGGGCAATGCTGATGGGCGGGGGTAGGTGGATTTCTTTCGCCCTAGAGGCATCAATTAACTCACTTCGACTAAACCACTGAGCATGTGCAATTTCCTCACCATCGACCGTTAGGTCAATGCGAGCCTCCAAGGAATACTTCGAACTGGCTCGTGCTTGATAACCGAGCATCAGTGAATTGGGAAAGGGCCAGGGTTGGCTGCCCAGATATTGCACCGTCTGCGGGTTAACCTCGACTCCAGCTTCTTCGGCAGTTTCGCGCACTACCGCAGCCTCGGCGGACTCCCCTGATTCAACAAACCCAGCCAGTACCGAAAGCCACCCAGGCTGCCATCTGACCTGCCGAGCCAATAATGCGCGGTCCTGATGATCGGTGATCAACATGATGACTGCGGGGTCGGTTCGGGGGAAATGTACCGAGTTGTCGGCTGGACAGGTTCGCGTCCAGCCGGCATCCGTGACGGATGTGTGAATACCACACCGGGGGCAGTGGGTGTGCGTCTCATGCCAATTCGCCAATGCAACACCGGTCACCAATAATCCCGCATCGCGGGCATTGAGCACAGCTCCAATAACTCTCAGATTCCGCCAAGATTCTGGGTCATGCTGATCAACAAATTCCTGATCGACAAAAGCACAGAAGTACCAGACCCCCGACTCGCATCCCAAAAAGGCCACCGGCGTGTTCGCTGCGATCGCTGCGGTTGGCAAGTACCTGAGTTCATTCTCGGGAGTGGTTGAGGCACTCCCTCGGTAGACCGGAAGCACGCGCGAAGAAGTATCAGCCCAGGCGCGCGACATGGCTTCACTGTCCTTGCGAAAGTGAGCACTGCGATCGACAGTGGAGCGGGCCAGCGCTAAATCTTCCAGCAGCGGGGACGTAGACATTGGTGCTGAACCTACCCCAACCGAGAAAATAAGCGAGGCTCTCGTGGGCTGAGGAGAAAAACTAACGTTGATCGAGTAACTGACGTACGAGGGAATCCGTATCGGGGGTGACCTCAATACCTTCGGCAAGCATGACAAAACAGGTATCCACTTCCTGCCAGTCAACATTGGCCAGGCGAGACCAGGCAAGCCGGTAGATGGCTAACTGCATGGGATCTAAGTGGGCAGAGGTTCCGGTTTTCCAGTCAACCACCAGATAACGCCCATCAACTTGAAATATTGCATCGATGTACCCGGTGACCGGCATCCCCCCAAGGCTGATCGAGAACGCCTGCTCTACCGCCACCGGTTGCATGTTGGCAAACCTCGTGGTGAGAAATGCCTGCCGCAACCGATCGATCTCGGAATCGGAGATATCTGAAACTTCCGCTTCACTTCCGACATCATTTAATTCAAAGAGGTCATCGGGATCAAAGAGGGCACGCGGTGAATAGTGTTCTTCGATGAGTGCATGAACGAGTGTTCCCTTATTTGCCACCATACTGGATCGACGTGGCATGGGTCGAGCCAAATCCTTGGCCAACTCCTCTGGTTCGCGCAAAGCCCGCATCATGGTGCTGGCACCCAGACTTGCGGGCAGCGGGACTCTCTTGACATCGGAATAACGCCGAGAATATTCCTCGCGCAATCTGGTGAGGGACTGCTGCCATTGCGCTACCTGCGCAGATTCCATTGCAGTGAGATCTGTGCTCTCGGGCGGCGCTTCGACATACTCAGCCTGTTCCCGCAGGGAACGCACAATGGGCTCCGGGACGACTTCTGGCCAACCGGTGTCGATGTCACTATCTGCAACCGCCAGGCGTTCCTCTCCGGGTGCGCTAACCCACACGGGAATCTCGATGTCTAGGCCAACAAAATGATCGTGGATCTGCTGCAGGTATCGGTGCGGACCACGTGGTTTTTTGTGGCCGAATCCCCACCAGCTTGAAGTGATGGTCAGTGAATCTTTGGCCCTTGTCACTGCAACGTACGCCAAGCGATCGCTGTCACGTTCCCGATAGGCGGCAAAATGACCCAGATACTCTTCCTTGTGTACTCGAGCCGGCCAATTAAATGTGTCGTAATCCGGGAAGTTGGCCAATTCTTGGGGTGCATCCTTGCGAGTAGGCCACGGCACCATGCTGGCATCGGTAGTCCAATTTCGGGCCTTACGCCCACCGGGGAAGCTGTCTTTTGTCATATTGGGGATGTAGACGTGGGTAAATTCCAGACCCTTAGCTTTGTAAACGGTGAAGAGCTGAACTGCCCGAGAATCAACGGGCTGCTCAAAGTCAATATCAATGTCAAACCGCTTGATGTCTGCTAGCCGTTCGAGGAATGCGCCCAAAGATACGCGTCCATCGGCATCGGTGAAATCGGTAGCGAGATCAATAAATGCGTTCACGGCAATATGTTCGCTGTCTGAGCCAATGTGAATCTGGCTTTGAATATCAACGCCGCTGAGCCGGGAGGCGGTGACGATCAGCTCAACCAACGGCAAGCCGGTAAGCGAACGCAACTCCCGAATAATTTCAGCCATGCGCGTGAATCGCCGGAATGCTTCGGATGAGTACTGGGCGGGATCGCCCAAGTCAAAAAGGGCGTCGGAGATGGAATTGATGTCAACAGAATCAATTCCATCGACCGCTTCAGCCAGTGCCTGTTCCACATTCTCCGCTCGACGACCAGACTCTGTGGCTGAGATCTCAGCGGCTCGCTTGCCCAACGCCGCAATGTCCCGGGCACCGATGCGGAACCGCACGCCTGTTGCCCAACGAAGGAACTCCGGGTTGGCGGTGGGTTCATGCACCACGGTCAACAAAGACTGCAGATCCATGACAATTGGTTCGGCAAGCAGGTCAGCGGAACTATGTAATTGCACTGGAATGTTGCGGGCTCGCAGTAGGTCGCGCATGCGGATTAAATAGGAAGTGGTCGGAGACAAAACCGCAATATCTTCGGAGTCTTTTAATCCAGTGTGCTGTTGGGCAATTCGATCCGCCATCCATTCAACTTCCTGTTCAGCGGTTTCGAAGAGCGCCAGTGTTAAAAACCCTGGGTGGTCTCGATCAGCCTCCAAAATGTCAACATGTGGGTGCTCTACTCGGAGTGGCTGCGAAATAATGTTTGCAGCTTCTAAAATTTTGACACCCGATCGCCGATTTTTGGACAGCTTAAAGACCGGCGAGGGTTTGAGCTCAGGCAAGGGGAAATGTTCGGTGAAGTCATTGATATTGGCAACACTCGCACCGCGCCAACCATAAATTGCCTGACAGGGATCACCGACGGCCGTCAGGGGAAATCCGGAACTAAAGATCTCTTGAAGCAAAATACGCTGGCTAACAGATGTGTCTTGGTATTCGTCAAGCAGTGCAACGGAAAAGCGGGAACGGATTGTCGCTGCCACGTCTGGAAATGATTGTACGATTTCGCGCGCAAGTCGCACTTGATCCGAAAACTCCATGAGGTCTCGTTCAGTCTTAAGCGCGCGCCACTGCTCCACTAACCGACTCAAGGCGATTCGGGATCCGGTTGCAGAAATCATTCGTCGGGTTGAGTCATTGTGTTTACTAAACGAATTTAGGTAGTCAAGAAGTTTGGTGTCGTGGGTGCGGATTTCAAAGGGTTCAATTGCTAATTCACTCAGTTCACCATCGAGTGACAACATGGAAGATGTCACGGATGCGGGTGTGACATGGATTGCTGACATGTCAATGTCGGTAGAACACACCAACCGGTAGGCAAGCTGGTACCGCGCGCCTTCACTGAGGACATCTGCGGTGAAGTCACGTCCTAAAAGTGCCCCAAACTCCCGGACAATTCCAGCGGCAAATGAATTGTAGGTAGAAATCACCGGGTCAGCCGATTCCTCCGGCACTAAGTCAGGGAAGGAGCGTGCCAGCTTACTGATGGCGGATCGCGCTGAATCTAGAAGTTGCGCGGTTGCTTTGGTGGTGAAAGTGAGACCCAAGATATTTTCCGGGTTAACGTAGCCACTACCCACTAGCCAGGCAATGCGTGCCGACATGGACGTGGTTTTCCCCGAGCCCGCGCCAGCAATCATTACCGAGGGCGAAAGCCCGCTGGAAACCGCATCCCACTGCTGTTCAGAAAGTTTGAACCCAAATACATTGGTGAGTTGCTGGGAGGTGAGTTGCTGGGAGGTGAGTTGCTGGGAAGTGGATTCGGTGTGATTAGTCATGTAAGTCACCTGCAGCAAGGTCAGCTAGATTTTCATCTGTTGGTGGCAGGGGTTGAAATACGGTGCCGGACTTAGTTGGACACACACTGTGATAACTGCAAAATCTGCACTCTTCACCAGGTATGGGAATAAAGCTTTCATTGCGAATAATCTCGGCCGCCTCGCCTAGCCGTTGTTCAATCCACGTTGGCGACTGGCCAAAATCAATAGCGGGTTGGCCTTGAACCTTCGGCATACCGGTCGTGCCTTCGACCCGCAATTGCACCAACGCGGCACCAATACCCGGATCAACACTTGCGGCTTTCTCCTTCGATTCCACTACTGCCGAGGACTGCCGGTCTTGCAACAGGAGTTGATAAACACCCAGCTGGCCATGTTCGGGAATCTTTCCCGCCGGTACAGCCGTCTTCATATTTTTGAGGTCAATGGCAACGAGTCGACCAGAAGGATCGCGTTCAACTCGGTCAACAAAACCGGTGAGGAGAATGGTGTCTGCCTCCCCTGCTGGGGTGGTGACACTCACTTCTGTGGTGAGTAGTTGCTCGGCTTCCAGATACACCCGATCTGATTGATGGTGATAGCGAAGGAATCGGGCAGCGGCCTCGCGGGCGTGTGCGAGTTCTGACGTGGATTGCCAAGGGGATTCATAAACAACATTGCGCCATGAACTGTTGATCAGTGCCTGCATTGCTTCGATATTGTCTGGTACTTCACCTTTTGCCACGTATTCGGCAACTGCGTGCACAATGCTGCCAAAGGCGGTGGCCGCACCCCGAGACACCTGTGCTTTGACTTCCTTGTCAAGAAACCACTTCAGGGGGCAGGCGATCAGGGAGTCAAGGGAACTCCCCGACATGCGTAGCGGCTGATCACGGGGGCGAATAGGACGCGTTGATCTAGTGAGCTCCGCAAGCCCCCACCAAGTATCCGGCCCCACGGTCGGACCCATGTCATGGAGTAATTCCCCGGCTGCAGTTTTGAGAGAATCCGAAGATTGCGGATCAGCAAGAACAGATCTCAACTCTGCCGCAAGACCGCTCCAGGATGAATGCGAACGGGGATAGCCTTTGACCACTTGATCTGATACCCCGGTGCGCACCAGATCATGAATAAAGCGACTGGGTTGATCCCCGCCTTCCTCACCTTGATCAATGCACGTAAAAGTGACCTGCTCCCGGGCACGCGTAGCGGCGACATAAAACAGATTTCGTTCTTCACGCAACAATGCAATTGGATTTGCTCCCGTGCCAGCGCCGGTGGTGGTTATTTCGTCGGGGTGCATGATGCTGCCACGAACTACCAGGTTCGGCCAAACACCTTCCTCGAGTCCGGTGATCCACACTCGATCCCATTGTTGGCCTTTGCTGTGGTGCACCGTCATGACCTGCACGGCATCGGCCCGCAATCCCCGAGCCGCCACGGGCTCGGCCGGAAGTTTCTGTTCCTTCAAGGCCAACAGAAAACTACTCAAACCGGTGCGACCGCGGGAGCTGAACCGGTCTGCCGTGTCGAAAAATGCCATGATCGCGTCGAGGTCGTGATGGGCATGCGCACCATGATTGAGCGCGGAAGTGCGCAATCTCTCCGGCCAACCGTGTGCATACTTTTTACCTCCGGTCCACGCCAGCCACAGCAAATCAGGTACCGGAACCTGCCTGGCAATATCGGTGCGAAGTTCACGAATAAGCCCCTGTAACCGAATAACTCGCACGGCAATATCTGAGTCCATTGAATGACCTCTGCCACTCAACGCGGTGGGGATATCACTTTTGGTGCCGTGCAGGATGAGATGCCGGATCAGTTGGGCTGATGAAGTATTGCGATCTTCGGTGCGCAATGCTCGACCTAGTCGACGAAGATCACTGGCGTCGAGGCCGCACAGCGGGCCGGTGAGTAAATCGTGCACACTTTGGGCGCTGGTGTTTTCCGGCGAAAGTGCCGCCCACAATAACGCCAGAAGGACGGCTACCGCGGATTCTTCTGCCAACGGGATGTCATCTGATCCAACAACCACTGGAATGTTCGCTCGGGTAAGCGTGCGAATAATGGCAGGAAGATCCGAGGTCGCGCGCCCAATGACAGCCATGGATCGCCATGGAATGTGCTGGTCGATGTGTGCCGTACGAATTTCCTGGGCAATGAACGCGGCACGAGCATTCCGACTCCCGTAACGCTTCACCTGCGCTAGATCCGAATTCGATTGCACCGGAAAGTGTTGATATGCGATAGCGGCGCCTTCGGGAAAGACACTCTCGGCAGCCCGCCCTACCTGCACGCCGCTGCGCCACAGGGATGTTAAATAAATCGTGTCGGCACCCGGGTGAT
>CAITYI010000274.1 GCA_903896585.1 uncultured bacterium | reverse complement strand
TCCTGAATCGTGAGGTAGTTGGTCCCGGTGTGACGCGACAGCGACAGACCTATCTCCCCAAGGTGCTTCCTTGATGCCTTGTCAACGATTTTTGTCCTGAAGTCAGGCTCGAAGTGCGGTATTTGCAGGTCAATGAGCATGGTGTTCCCTTCGGTTAGTTGAGTCCCTCTATCCAACCTGCGAAGCCGATGACGGCAAGCAGGGCAGTAACGGCAGCGAAAGAGAGGAGCGCCCCTATGAGGCGCTCCCCCCTCTTGGTCAGCATGGCCCCGCATATGAGTTGGGGAGGACCATTGAGCAGCACAGGCAGCGACCCTCATCGGTCTTGATGCCATGCACACCGTGGAAGCACTCGTCGCAGCCATAGAAGTCGTCCTCAAGGCTGAGATTCAGCACGCGCACATTGCTACGCGCACGCATGGACGGGTGACGCATCTTGTCGGCCTGGCGCTGGAAGTAGCGGTCATCGCGGTAGTTGAGCCACTGCTGGAACACGATGAGCAGGATGCAGGGCGTGACGACGATAGCGGTGTATGCAGCGAGAATCTGTACGTTGCTCATTTCAGTCTCCTTAGATAGGTGTTGGGAAGGTTCTGCCGCAGAGGTCGCACCAGTCGTCCTCAGGGAGTTCGGGGATGCACACATGAGGCTTGCACGCATCGCATATGCCGATTTCGTTCTCGTCAACGAGCATGGTGTCCTCATGGCACACGGGACACAGGCCGACGTAGCAGATGCCAAGGTCAGGGCTAGAGGTAGTCAAGGAGATCACCATCCCCAGCGAGAGACACGGCGAGGTCGATGTCGCCATTCTCGATAGCGGCTGCGATCTCCTCTGCACGGTCAGTCTCAGGCGTAGCCTCGGTAGTGAACTCGAAGCCGACACCGGCTGCGCCCGCTGAGCCATGAACCTCGTAGCACCTGACGCACATGTACGCCCATGCGCCCCTGCCGATTGTTGGCGCGTCGTACTTGGCCGTACCGCGACAGATGTCGCAGGTAGGCAGGGGATTCTTGACGATGGTCTTCATTCGATCCTCCTTGTTAATGGGTGTCTTTCTCACTTACAAGACCAATAATACCAAAGATAGGGCACTAAATCGAGCAACCATCAATCTAGTTAGTTGCCCCACGGCCCCACCCCATCCATGCAGTTAGTCACGCATCCATCTAGTTAGTTAGTGACGTGCCGGTTTTGGTCCTGGCTTTTGCTTTTGCCCGGCCGAAGGCCTGGGCCGATGAGGGCGGCGAAGCCGTCCTTCCCCCCGACGCGGCCCGAAGGGACGCGGCGGCGAAATTTTTTTGCAAAAAGCTGGACCCCGTACCTGATATCGGCACGGGGTCCAGCGGGGGGCGGGTTGCGGGTTAGGCGTCGGCGAACTTGTCGCGATTGATGCGGCGCGTCACCTTTGCCAGCGGCTCTTTCGGCGTTGCGGCATCGGCTGCAGCGTCGGCGCTTGCCTCTGCGATGTCGGCGGTGATCTGCTCGACAGCGGCAGACTCACCGGCGGCCAGCAACTGGCGCACGACTCGGGCCACTAACTTGATGGCCGTATCAACCTCCTCGGGGGTCATCGCGAACGGGTGCTCATCGTCGACTCCTGCTACTCGGTCGTCAGTCCACGCGCTGAGGGCTTCTGACACCTTCGTCATGGTCGGCACCGTGTCTGCCTTCTTGTCACCGGCATTACCGGCTGCAGCGTCGCGCTTGGGCATTGCGACTCCGAGACCGGCGGCCAACTGGGGGAGTGCGTTGCGGATCTGGACGGGGTGGTAGATGTCCTTCGTCTTGAGCATCTCCACCAATGCGGCGTGGTTCTCGGGCGTGCTCTGCATCTTCGTGGCGACGACATCGGCAGCAACCGCCCATTTGACGTAATCGGTCACTGCAGCGGGGTCCATTATCCTGACACACTCCGCGTTCAACTTGACCGCTCGCTCTCCGCTCGTGGCCTGCAGCGACGGGTAGATCTCGGTGAGCGTGTCCTCATGGCATTGGGTGAGGACCGCGCCGCGCTGCACGTTGCGGGTAATGGCGCTGTACTTGATCGTTGGATGGTTGCGCGCCGTGTCGGTGTTCTCCCACTTGAAGCGCTTTTGCATCGTGTGGCACAAGAGGCATTCGCCTATCTCGGCCTTCTCGCTCTTGCTGTGCGTTTCGGTGAGGGCTGCGAGCATCTCGTCAAGCGTGGCGGTCGGGGCAACTCCGGTGTACATCTCGAACACTGCTGAACTGATCATTGCTTTATTCTCCCTGTTGATAGTATCGACGACTATTTGCCGCCGATAGGACTCGGGCAGGCTGAGGCTCTGGGCCGCTTCCGTTTCGATGTCCATACGGACATCCTATCGAGTTACGGACGCTAAATCGATATATGGTAGCTCCGTTATCAAGTTGTGACATTGAGGGTTGCGGGTGCGGGTTGCGCGTTCGGGTGCAGCGGCATCCTGTGAATAACCCTGTGGACATCTCAATAACTGAGATATCCCCAGCCTTATCCCCAACCTGTGGAAAAGCTGTGGATAACCCAGGAGTCTGTGGATAAAGCTGTGGACAAACCCAGGCCTGGGGATAAGCTGTGGATAACCTGACGCGCCACAGCGACCAGAGAGGCCACCGCGTTTCACGTGAAACATGGGGGACCACCACCCACCTTCGAACACTTGTTCGACCCCCCACCACACAATCCCGATTCACGAATCCCAATACCTGAAACCGGCTTCCGGTGTTCGTTGTTTGACCGGGGGCCTGCCCGCCCACCCGTAGGGGTATATATGTATTACCTGTCGTGTTGTTCTCTGTCACATGGGTTCGGTGGGGGCTGGGTGCTACGGTGGG
>CAITYI010000273.1 GCA_903896585.1 uncultured bacterium | reverse complement strand
GTACTCGGTGTTGTCGTAGCCAATGCGCTTGATGGTGTCGCGCGCCACTTGGATGTAGTCGACGTGGGCGTTGGTGGTGATTTCACCAGCCAAAACCACCAAACCAGTGTTGGTCAGGGTTTCGGCAGCTACGCGACTGCGGGGGTCTTGTTCAAAAATAGCGTCGAGAATGGCGTCTGAGATTTGATCGGCAACCTTGTCGGGGTGGCCTTCGGACACGGATTCTGAGGTGAAGAGATAGTTGTTTGACATGAAAAAGGCTCCTAAGTTTTAGAGGTTTGTTGGCGTTGCTGACCCTGAAAACTAGGAGCCTGGCGAACGCTTTAGCAGGATTTTGTGAATCGCCCTGCAAGTAGTTCGGATAACTCGGCGATAGTTGAAAGTATAACTAATATTTTTAGCTTGCTTTGTAGTTGTATGGCAGTTTGGTGGTGATTGGTGACCGGTTGGTTTAGGCTGATAAGAGTCACTCGCGAGTGACCCAGAATGACCGCAGCTCTAGTCACAGGACTTTCAGCAGGCTGAGGTGCGGATGGCTGCTAATCCTTGGAGGCCGGATAGTTAGAACTGATAGAAGTAAGTGGTCCCGTAGATTATGCGATTATCCATCTCAGTCCATAAGCTACGATGCCAACAGTCGGCACCTGTATTTGAGTCCTTCTTGACCTCATCTTTGATCACGTCATAAACTTCCTTTGTGATCCAAATTGGGTATCCATGCCTTCCGGCGAGTTTTGCTGCATGATTTGCCGCACGGCCAACCCAAACGAGATCGTTGTCACCACGAACGCCTATACTCGCGGCGTGAATTGGACTAACGTCTATACCAATTGAATGCGCAACGGAGTAATTCGTGTTCGTGTAGTGAACCCTGAGTGCTGGGTTGATGACCTGCTCTACCGCGTATGCAATCTTCATTGCAGCACGCACTGCCTGCGTATTTTTGATCTGACCCAAGAAAATAGCCATTACACGGTCACCGTCATACGCAGTAATAGTTCCGCCTTCGTCGCTGATGATTCTTGCAGCGCACCGAAGGTATGCTTTATAGACCTTAGCAGAGAATTGCCACCTGTAGCTGTCGACGAGGGCCGTGGAGCCGTCTAAATCTGCATATAGGACGGTTGCGGCATCAAAGGATCTAGCTACGTTACCAAGTCCGAGATCACCAGGGGCTGGAATTACGCGACCGTCAGTGTATGACCACTGTTGACGGAAAATGTCGGTAACGGCGGTACGGAGATCAGCGCTGGATTTCATTCGCCCCTCATTTGCACAGCATCACGCTAATGGCTACAACCCAAGCAGGAACGCCGAGGAACGACCAAATCAGCGCGAGCCTGACCCACTCAAACTTGGTTTTGGCAATTTCGGCATTTCGGTGAACTTGACCGGCCCAGTCTTCCAACAACAGCTCGTCTGTGCAGTCCTTGAGTGCAGCTTGGTAATCAGGCAAACTCATGCCAGCGACCGGCACAGAGAACAGTAAGGATTTCTTCGGTCCGTCCGTTCTGGGAAACATGGCCATCGCTGCGCAGAACACACCAGAGCCACTCAAAATTACTGCTACTACGCAGGCAAGGTAAGCCCAGTAAGTCCGGTGTGCATCTGACCAGCCAAATGTGCCAGCGAGGCCACCAAGCATTGCGACATTAATGGTGACGATAATCGCGACCTTGGCGTCCGCTGCTTCTATCCAGGCCAAATTCCGTTCAAGAATCCATTGGGCTGTAGTTAGCCGATCCTTTGCAAGTGGCATCTTTCCTCCATGTGCCTTTCAACTCAGCATTATCAGCGGAAGCTCAGCGATTCAGGCTGTCCCTAATTACGTGGCTTAGCCAATCCAACAAAAATCACCCAATAATGCAGGGATTGCCAACACATTGAGTAGGCCATGTATATGCTGCGCGAATGCCTTGAGACCTTTTGCAATCGAGTTTCCCCGGAGAAGAACATCGGTTTGGTGGATGCGCTTAAGTCTGAGATTCCGCACACTATCGTCCCTGTCCAGTCGTTGCATGATCTCTTCACATTCACCTGCCTTGTACATGCGCTCGG
>CAITYI010000272.1 GCA_903896585.1 uncultured bacterium | reverse complement strand
TTGACATCGAGAAGAATTTTGACGCCTTTGTCGTGCAGGGCCTCGGTTAACTCAACAAGTGCTTGTGGATCCAGACCCGGTGGGAAACTGCCCATGACCGCGACAATGTCACCGGCCGTGACGGTGTCGACGATTGCCCGATGAATGGACTGCCAGTCGTCAATTGACATGGGGTGACCGGCGTCATTCACCACCGTGACGCGGCTGCTTACCATTTCCCGGTAAATGCTGGCCATGCGAATCGGACCGGCAACTTCGACGAATTCGGCCACCGCCCCCTCGTCCTCGAGCAGGGATTCGTATTTGACCCGATCTTCTCTCCCGGTGGGAATAACCAGGCGCGCAGGAGTTTCAAGAGCTCTGAGCACTCGAGCGACATTGATGCCCTTGCCGCCGGCGGTCAATTCAACATCAAGGGTTCGCATGACCGCACCGGGCACGAGCTCGGCGACCGTGATTGTTCGGTCAAAAACCGGATTCGGGTTGACGATGATTAAGGTCATCGGCCTCCCTCCGGTAATGCGACGGGTAGTCTTTATGACATCGATGTCAGTGCGGTGGACATACGGTATCTCTGTCCAGCAGAAATTCACCTGCCCGTTATTGAATCGTTACCTAATTTGGTCGAGAACCGCCGCCAGTTGCTCCGCCGTGGGAGTTCCTGCAGCAACCAGGTGATGGGGGAAAACGGGCCAGGGGACCGGCTCGAGGACCAGGTCTGACTCCACGATCGGGGCGTCGCGTGCCGAACCCCTGCGTAGAATCCGCAACCGCCGAATTTCCGGGTCCAGATCGAGCCAGAAAAATTCAACGGCACGAGCATTGCCGCAGTCTTGGAGCCACTGATTCCACAACCGAGCATCTTGGGAATGCTGGGAAAAGGGACCGGATGCAATGACCGTGGGGTCTACCGACTCTCGAATTGCCTGTGCGAGCCTGAGGTAACGCTCCCCCTTAATTTTCGCCAGGAGCTCTGGCTCGGGTAGCTGTGGGTGCTCTGCGCGTTTTTGCCGAACGAGTTCGGTGTTGACGGTGTCAAAATCCAGGTGAGTCGCATTGAGTTCCTTTGCCAAGGCATTGGCCAAGGTAGATTTCCCCGTTCCCGCGGGTCCGGCTATCACAACAAGTTGCACGGGTGACATCATCCACCATTAACTGCAACGGCAGGTAGGTTTAACTGCAACCGCAGGTAGGTTCACCCGGCCTGTTCTTATTTTAGGAGTTGCCGCAATGACCGATGTGGTACTGAAAACCGTGCATGGTGAGCCATCCTTGTGCATTTCAAATGACTCCGTGACCGCATGGATGACACTTCGCGGAAATCACATTGCACCGGTCACATTCCACTCAGCCGCCGGCGATATTTCGCCCTACAGTCTGGCTCCATGGGTTTCCGGTGAGAACCCTGATCGTGATGCGGTTCTTGATGTGCTGCGCGGCGATTTTTGGTGCCTGCCATTTGGGGAACAACCCAATGGTCCCACCCACGGCGAATCAGCATCCGAGCCCTGGACCCCGGTTCGCATCACGCCAACCGAGGCCCACGTGCGGCTGAACTTCAACGACAATAATTCGCAGATTGACAAAATAGTGAGTGTGCGCGAGGGACAGAGTGCACTTTTCCAAGAGTTCTCCATCAGTGGACTGGACGGCGATTTCCCCTACGGCACGCATCCGATTTTGGATCTATCCACTTTCCCCGCGGGCACCGCACGAATAAGTGTCGGTCAACTTCGTTGGGCATCGGTGGTGACCGGGATCTTCTCCGATCCAGCACTGGGTGAGCACCAGATTCTTGCCGAAGGTGCGACCTTTGAAAATCTCGCAGCTGTACCCGCCGCGGATGGCGGCAGCGTGGACCTATCGCACTATCCCTCCGCGGTGGCCCATGAGGACCTGGTCATGCTCACCCAAGCGGGTGATAGCCACGGGTTTGCGTGGACCGCGGTAAGCGTCCCCGGTTATGTCTGGTTGGCCCTTAAGAACGTGCAGGATTTCCCATCGACTCTTTTATGGGTGTCCAATGGTGGGCGAACCCAAAGCCCTTGGGATGGCGCACATGTTGGACGCCTCGGGGTCGAAGATGTTTGCTCCTACTTTCACCGAGGTCTTGAAGAGAGTCGCAAGAACCATTTGTCCCACCTTGGAATTGCGACAACAAAACCGTTTACCGCACACCAGAAAACTACCCTGCGAACCGTGCAAGCAGTTGTTCCCACAGGTCAAGATTTCGGAAAGGTTGTCGCGGTTGAGACACCCCGTGATGGCATCATTCGAATTATGGATGAACAGGGACAAAGCCATGACGCGAAAATCGATTGGCAGTTTGTCCTGCGCCAAAGTTAGGGTGTTCCCTCCGCTACTTGGGAAAGATCCTTAAACTGTCGACATGGAAAATCCCACCGCGACTTCAACACCACCGGCTCCCATTAAATTACCCTCCAACCAATTTGATCACTTCTATAAGGGTGGGTATCGAATTGGAAAGTTGCGCAATGGTCCGGGCGGACCGATGCGACCCGAGGAGTGGATCGCCTCAACCACCACCCGCTTTGGTGAGTCCACCACCGGCCTGTCCTCATTGGCTGATGGCACCCTCTTGCGGGATGCCATTGAAGCTAACCCGTCCATGTGGTTGGGCCAATCGCATTACGACCAATTTGGAACTTCCATTGAAATCTTGGTGAAGTTGCTGGATCCTGATCAACGACTCCCCGTGCACTACCACCCTGATCAGAAATTCGCCCTAGAAAAACTGCATATCAATCACGGGAAAACGGAAGCGTGGATTGTTCTTGATGCACCCGCACATGCGCGAGTCGGACTCGGATTCAACCGAACCATGACGAAATCAGAGGTGGCAGATCTTGTTGCCGCCCATGACTCTGCGGGCTTACTGGACTCCCTAGTATTTCTTGAAGTCAAGGCGGGGGACGCAATTTTAGTTCCGGCCGGTGTCCCCCATGCAATTGATTCGGGCATCTTCGTCCTTGAACTACAAGAGCCAACGGATCTCTCCATCCTCCTCGAGTGGGATGGCTTCGCCGTCGACGGCGATATTGATGGCCACCTCAACCTTGGATTTGACACTGCACTGGATGCGTTGCGACTCAACCCACTCAACGAGGGTGAAATGGCGGAACTGGTCAGTCGGTATGAAACTGATAGCGAGAACGCGCACGCTATTTTCCACTCGATCGCCGATCCATTTTTCCGGGCCGATTACCTACCCGGGAACGGGGAAAGAATCGAAGCGGGATTTGGAATTCTCCTGTGTCTATCCGGTGAAGGAGTGCTGGCCGCAGAGAATTCCGAGCCCTTGACGGTGTCCGAGGGAGACGCTGTTGTCATTCCGCATTGCGCGGGAAGTTTTGAGCTGAGCGGCTGCGCCGGGATTCTCTGCCGACCACCTGCTGCGTAATATCTAACGGTAAGCGTGCTTATCGTTAAGCGTGCTTATCTGTAAGCGTGCTCACCGGTATCCGCGAGCATCCGCTTCAGCAAGAGTTTGTTCGGTCGGTTTGACTCCAAGTGACGTCGAGTGCGACTGAATATTCTGCGAGGCCGTTGCTACACCCAGCCGCAGACACCTGCTGATTTCCCAATTCTCGTGTAGTCCGTAGAGAACTCCGGCGGCAAAGGCATCGCCTGCTCCCGTTGTTCCTTTGATGTCGGCGTCTGGGACTTTCACCGAACCCTGTCGCCAAGTGGAACCCGTTGAGTCGGCGGCAACCGCACCTGCTGGAGTGTGAATGACCGCGATTTTCGAGATTCCCAGAGACATCAGGGAAGTTGCCATTGATTCAAGGAATTCCCAGTCAAGGGGGGCATCGGTTCCTTCGATTTTTGCTGAAATGCCCAAGAGGGCTCCGGCCTCGCTCTCATTGATGATCAAGGAACTGAGGTGGGGTAGGCACGGCGTGATTAATTCATGTACCCGCTGTGGGTCAAGTTGCACCATTTCCATATTGGATTCAAAGCCCAGTGACCTGGCCTTCTTGAGAAGTTCAACCCACTGGCTGGGTTCGTCGGCTGTTGGGGAATCTGCCCATTTGTGAAGTCCGAGTGCCCCCAGGTGCAGGATTCGCGCCCCAGATTGAGAGAGGTCAATGGATGCAACATCAAGTTCGTCGTTGGCCCCGGCATGAAATAGAAAAGTTCGCTTGCCATTTGAGTTGAGGGTAAGGGCATCTGCATAACCGGTAGTCCTGGTGGGGGAAAATTGCATTCGGGAGGTATCGATTCCGTATTGCGCAGCTTGATCAAGGATGAACTGGCCATCTGAATCCTGACCAAGGCAGGCAATTATTTCCACCGGTAACCCAGGATCTAGTTGACGCACATCAAATGCCAGATTTAAGCCTGGACCACCTGTGCTCCGAGTTATTTCATCAATGAGTACCAGTGACTCTAACTCGGGAAGGTGATCAATCTTTTTTGTGTAATCAACGGTAGACGTACCAACACTCAAAACCCCCGAGCGCATTATTCAGCCAAAAGAATGGGGTCTGTAAGTTCGAGGTCTACCTTCAAAGTCCGTTGCGGTGCAATCTTGCTCGCAGCGAGAAGATCGTGATATTTCTTCACGGCCTCCGTCGGGGTGAGCTCTCCTTCAATCACGGGGCGCATCAAACTCACGATTCCCGTTTGAGACTCGGCCCGCTGGATCTTTCGGCCAAAGAGTGCCACCCGGGCGCCGGATTTTTCACCTCGCGCCAGGAGTTCGAATGTGTCTCGGGTGGTGCCTGAAGACCCACCCAGCAGGCCAACAACAAGTGTCGAGTCAGCTTCGGTTAATTCCTGCAGATGCTGACCCCCGTTGTAGGCCATCTTGAGAAATAGTGGCCGCTCTGCAACTGTGACGCCCGCCAAAGATCTCACAATGTTGTCGTTCACGAAACTTCCAAAATCTTCTGGCTTCAGATTTTGCGGAGCATTGGGATTGAATACCTCCAGAAAATATCGAATACCCAACTCTGCTGCTTGAATTCGAAATTGCCGGTAGTCAGAAAGAGTTTTCCGGTCTGCTTCCAGATCGTTATTAAAAGTCATGGAGTAAAGAACTAAATCGCAGAACTTCTTCACTCTCGCCAAGTTCACACTTTGGAATGGTTGCGACATGGGTACTGCGTAACTAGATCCTCGTGGGAACCAAATATCCGTTGAGTCATTTGCCCTGACCGCTAATGTCACATTCTTTAATTGACCCGGCTTTTTGGAGAGCACTTCACCATTGGATGCTGACGTAAGCATGATGTCGACAACACCTTGATCAATCAAGGTGCGCATGTCACCGATGTAATCCTGTCGCGATCGATAGATACCTGGCCCCGAGGAGCCAATTTCCTTGCCAGGAAATGGCGCCGGCGCCATGACACCCGCGGACATGTCGGCATCTTTGGCGTCAGCGATTATGAAATCAGTAGGTTGATATTTCCCTGCCTGAATCTTGGCTAATTTTCGATCAAGTGATTTCGCGGATCCTGATTTTGTTTTCGGCACCGCATCAGCCTACCTCCCTCGCAACTCAAATAGTGCAGGAGTCGCAAGACAGGTTCTCTCGGTATCTGAATTGCCGGCCTTAAATTACTTGGTTGGTGGGCAGCATCACGAGGTCTCGGATTGTGATGTGACGGGGAGTATGGAGCATGAACATGAAGGCATCCGCAACATCTTGTGAGCGCATCCCCCTGCCGGCGGCAACTTCCTGCTCGATACTCACATCGCCTTCAGACACTCCCCACAATTCGTTCAAAACAATTCCTGGAGCAATCGCCCCGAGGCGCACGCCCGTGCCAACGAGTTGCTGCCGGGTTCCATGCACAAATGCCTGCACCGCATGTTTCGTCGCAGAGTAAATCGGCTCCCACGCAATAACTTGATGCCCGGACACGGAACTCGTGACAATAATGTCACCGACTCCTTGGTTAATAAAGTGCGGAATCACCGAATGCACGGAGTGCATCACGCCGAGAACATTTGTGCGCCCCAGGGCATCAACCCGGCTCGCATCAACCTCCCACCCTTTGTCCGGGAAATACAGACCCGCATTTGCCAACAACACGTCAATTCGGCCAAATTTTTGGAGAGCGCGGTCAACCGCCGTTTGCGAA
This sequence comes from uncultured bacterium, assembly GCA_903896585.1. Taxonomy (GTDB): domain Bacteria; phylum Actinomycetota; class Actinomycetes; order S36-B12; family S36-B12; genus UBA4592. Next base: position 781 of record CAITYI010000272.1, on the reverse strand, counting down.
GTCTCGGGTTCGGCGACATCTCCCGCGACAAGTTCCGGTGCCTGACTAAATTGGGCAGCCACATTTTCCAGCCTCGACAGTTGGCGTCCAACGAGCACGAGTCGCATGCCAGCCTGATCCAGCGCAATAGCGCAGGCAAGTCCAATCCCAGAACTTGCGCCGGTAACTATTGCTACCCGGGTGTCGTCATTCATGACTGCTCCTTTATCCAGTGAGATGCATATTTAATGTGACACATATTTGGTGTAATAAACGTCCAACTTGTCGCTATTCAATTTTTAATACATTGCGACGGTAGGCCTCGTCGGGGCGTCGGTCAATTCGATCGACCTGGTCACTCGGAAGGAAGGCGGGGCCACCTGCAGCGAGGGTGCCGTGCAAGATTCGAGCATTTTTCACCACCATCTCGGTAATCTGCAGTGCGCTCCCGGGTGATTCAGCCAAAACGAATAGCCCGTGGTTTGCCAGGTAAATAACTTTGGGAGCGAAACCCTCCTCGTGCATAAAGGTGCGCACCCCATCTCTCACTGCTTTGGCTAGTGGTACACCCGGATCCGTGTACGGAATGAGTAATTGCCGACGTCCCAACATCACGATTGCGTCGGGGAAAAGCGCACCCTGCACCAGGAGGTGAGGACTGACAGAACATGTGAGCATGTTGACGACCACTGGGTGGGTGTGCGCAATGACTTGGGTCGAAGTGATGTCATAAAGGACGGCATGCAAGATCGCCTCCACTGACGGCATCTTGTCGGTTGGTGAAATAAGTGCCTCGCGATAC
>CAITYI010000271.1 GCA_903896585.1 uncultured bacterium | reverse complement strand
GATTGCCAAAATATTGATCACGATTTTCTTTGCCGGGTACTTGGTAAAAACCCGGGACTCATTGGCACTTGTGCGCACTAAATTCCTTGGTATTGGCTTCCCGCGCCCCAAGGATCTCGGACCAATAGTGATTGCTTGGTTTATTTCATTAGGTGTCTTGGTTTTCCAGCGCGACCTAGGAACATCTTTATTGTTCTTTAGCTTATTCGTTTCCATGTTGTATATCGCCACCCAGAGACGGTCTTGGTTAATCATCGGGTTTGTGCTATTTGTTGGTGGCGCCTACTTTGCCTACTCCACATTTGGGCACGTCCAGACGCGGGTTACCGTGTGGTTGGATCCGTGGGCATATTCGGATACCAGTGGCTACCAAATTGTGCAATCAATTTTCGGTTTGGCCAATGGTGGAATCTTGGGTGCGGGACTGGGTCAAGGGTTCCCCAACCTGGTGCCATTCGCGAGCACCGACTTTATTGTTTCAGCATTAGGTGAAGAACTTGGAATCACCGGTGTCTTTGCGATTCTGTTGCTCTACGCCTTGTTAATTGAACGTGGATTCCGAATCGCAATTGTGTGTCGGGATTCATTTGGTCAACTTCTTGCGGCTGGGCTTTCCATCACACTGGCACTGCAGGTGTTTGTGATTATTGGCGGCGTTACCGGTTTGATTCCGCTCACTGGCTTGACCACCCCATTCCTGTCTTATGGTGGATCTTCGCTGATTGCAAACTGGATAATAATTGCGCTGCTATTGAGAATCTCCGATCGCGCACGCCGCCCCGAAACATCGCAACCATCACCCGATGATCTTCTCACACAGTTGGTGCCTCGTGTCTAGACAAATTCGGCGATTGAGTTTCGTGTTCGGGATACTACTGATCGCATTACTGGCCAACGTCACCTTGATTCAAGTTATTAACGCCGGTGATTACCGGGATCGTCCGGGTAATCAACGAGTTTTATTAGCTGAATATGACCGGGAGCGCGGACCGATTCTGGTTGCCTCTGACCCGGTTGCCCGTTCAGTGGAAACGGGAAACACACTTACCTATCTGCGTGAATACAACAACGGCGCGTTGTATGCCCCGGTAACCGGTTTTTATTCCCTGGTATACGGAGCCACCGGCCTCGAACGAACCGAGAACCGAATTCTCAACGGCAGGGCGGATATCTTCTCCGTGGACCGAATTCAACAATTGGTCTCCGGTCGGCAACCCGTGGGAGGCGCAGTCACCACAACAATTGATGCTGCCGCCCAAATCGCCGCATTCAAAGGATTAAAGGGTAAGCGCGGTGCCGTTGTTGCTATTGAGCCGTCCACCGGTCGAATCCTGGCCTCGGTGCAAATGCCGTCATTTGATCCGAACCGGTTGTCCAGCCATAATCCAACCGATATCCGCGAGTATTACGCTGAATTGGAAGCGGACCCGGATAAACCACTGCTCAATCGTCCGGTGGTTGCACTTAACCCCCCTGGCTCAACCTTCAAGGTTGTGACCGCGGCAGCCGCACTCGCATCGGGTCGCTATACCGCCGATTCGATCCTGCCCGGCCCCCGCACCTATCAACTACCTAACTCCACCAAGAAGTTGCGAAACTGGAATGGCCAAGAATGCGGACCAAATGGCAAGGTCACCCTTGCGCAAGCACTGGCAATTTCCTGCAACACCGCTTTTGCCTGGTTGGGAAATGAACTTGGTGCATCTGCAATTCGCGATCAAGCCGAGGCTTTTGGATTTGATAATGGATTTTCCATCCCACTAAGAGCTGCTACCTCCCTGTTTCCTGAAAACCCTGATGCTCCGCAAACTGCAATGTCCGCCATTGGGCAATTTGATGTTCGCGCCACCGCCCTGCAGATGGCCATGGTGGCCGCCGCGATAGGCAACAGTGGTCGCACCATGAATCCATATTTAATTCAAGAAATTCGTGGACCGGATCTGTCTATCTTGCAAACTACCGAGCCATCACAATTTGCCGATGCCATGAAGCCAAGTAACTCACTCTCCCTCACCGACATGATGGTGAATGTGGTCGAAAACGGCACCGGCACCAATGCTCGAATTCCAGGTGTCCGAGTGGCCGGTAAGACTGGGACGGCGCAAACGGGTAATGATTCACCCTCGGTCGCCTGGTTCATCAGTTTTGCCCCTGCTGCCGCACCTAAAGTCGCTGTTGCTGTTGTGATTGAGGAATCCGGCGCAGAAGAGGTCAGCGGAAACGGTCTTGCCGCGCCGATTGCCAAGGCGGTCATGGAAGCGGTGTTGGGACGTTAAGGATTAGGCCAGTCTGTGGGATGATCAACCAGCACGAAAGTGGTAGTAGGAGGAAATGTGAGTAATGGGAGCGATGTGGACGGCGAGGCCCGCATGCTCGGTGACCGCTATGAAATCGGTGAAGTAATCGGTCGTGGCGGTATGGCCGAGGTGCACGAGGGTCGCGATCTACGTTTGGGTCGCCGGGTGGCGATCAAGATCCTGCGCCCCGATCTAGCTAAGGACCCCGCCTTTCAGGCTCGTTTCCGCCGTGAAGCTCAAAGTGCCGCATCGCTGAACCATCCCAATATTGTGGCGGTCTACGACACCGGCCAGGACACCTTGCAACCTGAAGGTGACAATGGTGAGCCGGCGGTTGTTGTTCCTTATATCGTCATGGAGTACGTCGACGGCATGACCCTGCGGCAACTTTTGGCATCTGGTCGACGCCTGCTGCCTGAGCGCGCCCTGGAAATTACCGCCGGAATTCTTTCGGCATTGGATTACGCCCATCGCCACGGAATTGTGCACCGGGATATCAAGCCGGCGAACGTCATGCTTACTCGCACCGGCGACGTCAAAGTCATGGATTTCGGTATTGCTCGCGCAATCAATGATGCCAACTCCACCATGACATCTGCCTCCGCTGTTATGGGTACCGCCCAATACCTTTCCCCCGAGCAAGCACGGGGTGAAATTGTTGATGCCCGAAGTGATCTGTACTCCACGGGTGTTGTGCTATTCGAATTGCTCACGGGACGTGCTCCATTTACCGGTGACTCTGCTGTTGCGATCGCGTATCAGCATGTCAGTGAAATGCCGGCATCACCCTCGCAAATTGATCCTGGTGTTACGCCCGAGATCGACGCTGTTGTTTTGCGCGCATTAGCCAAGCGCACCGAAGACCGCTATCAGAGTGCGAGTGACTTCCGTGCTGATGTTGAGCGAGCTATTGCCGGATCCCCGGTCACCGCTGCTCTTCCCACAATTGTTTCTGATCAAACAACCATGATGTCACCGCTGGATGCATCAGGTGTTTTGCCCGCCGCTGCTAAAACTGGGAAAACTAAATCAAAGAACAGTGGTGTTTTTTGGGTGCTCAGTTTGATTGCGGTTTCTGCCGCCATTGTTGGTGCGGTAATTATTGGCCGCTTCTTAATCGGTAGTGAGAGCGGCAGTGTGGTAACTGTTCCTAATCTTGATGGCCTAACAATTGAACAAGCTCAAGAAACCTTGGCTGAGTTTGAATTGCGTCTGGGTGCTCAAACTCCAGAGATTTCAGAGCGCCCATTGGGCACTGTCATTGCCCAACAACCGGCCCCGGGTGAAGCAATTGAACAAGGACAAGCGGTCAACATCACAATCTCGACCGGGCGCGAACAATCAACGGTTCCACAGTTGGTGGGCTTGACTTCCCTAGACGATGTTCGAATTGCACTGTCTGATTTTGGTTTGGTTCTTGGCACAATTACCGAAGAGGACTCCAATCAACCAGCGGGCTATGTTTTATCCCAAGACCCCGGTGAAGGCACGCAACTTCCGGCCGGCAGTGCGGTCAGCATTGTTATTTCATCAGGACTAGTTGAAGTTCCTGATGTCACCGGAGCAACTGAAGCACAGGCGCGCAGTGACCTTGCCCAAGCCGGTTTCGTTGTGCAAATAGTTGAGCAGGAGTCCCCCGTGGTACCGCCGGGAACTGTCCTGGCTCAGTCACCCCAACCCGGAACTCAATTAGAGCGCGGCTCCTTGGTCACGATCACGGTGTCACTCGCTGCACCAACACCAACGCCAACAGTTGAACCACCACCAACCGATGTTCCGGTGCCAACACCTACTGACGTTCCAGTACCTGAACCGACTGCTGTTCCGGTACCTGAGCCAACTGATGTTCCTCAGCCAGTGGAGACCGCTGCTCCGTAAATTACGACCGGTTCAATATCTGCGAGGCGCTCGCGTGCCTGCGGGAAGCCGCAGTCTTCCAGCCAGTTGGCGAGCATCTCGTGCCCACCTTCGGTGAGAACTGACTCCGGGTGGAACTGCACACCTTCAATTGGAAGGTTTCGATGCCGAAGGGACATGATCACACCTGATTCCGTACTGCCGGTTACCTCGAGTTCCTCAGGAACAGTTTCCGGGTTCAGTGCGAGGGAGTGATACCGAGTTGCGGTGAACGCTGGCGGCAATGTGCGCAAGACACCCTTTTTGTTGTGGTGGACCTGTGATGTTTTGCCGTGGAGAAGTTCGGGGGCCCGGTGTATCTCGCCACCAAAGGCCTCAGCAATTACTTGGTGCCCTAAGCACACCCCAAAGATAGGAACTTGTCCGTGGGTTTCCTTCACTACATCTAGACAGATGCCGGCGGTCTTCGGTGTACCAGGACCTGGAGATATCAAAACGCCGTCATAGGTCAGGCACTCTTCAACGGTGACTTCATCATTGCGTTTGACCGTGACTTGAGCTCCGAGCTGAGCCAGGTACTGGACCAGATTGAAAACAAAGGAGTCATAGTTGTCGATTACCAGAATTCGTGGACTAGCAGTTACGCTCACTTCACTGTCGCCCATGACCACATTGTGACGTATGGCAGGCTAGGCTCCGTCGTGGAGTGGCTCGAGTTACATTTAGATCGGGTTACATTCAGATCGGGTTACATTTAGATCGAAGCAGTGAGGGAGTTCGCCATGCCAGAGTCCAAGGGACGTAAAAAACCAGGATTTACCCCGCCTCCGGTGAAGGGTGAGCGCAAAGTGGCGCGAATTGGATCCCCCAATTGGCTAGCACCTGCCATGGTCTCCTGTTTCATCATCGGTTTGGCTTATTTGGTGGTCTTCTATATTGCTGGACCCGATGTCCCGATCATGAACTCAATTGGCGGCAGCCTTAACGCCTTGGTCAACGTGGGAATTGGCTTTGCGTTCATTATGGTGGGGTTCGGTCTCGCCACTAAGTGGAAGTAGTCACACTCGTCACATCGAGTACCATCTGGCCCAACGGCCACTAGGGTTTCCGGGAAAATGTGGATAACTATCGAGGCGATCCACAGGGTTATCCCCACGTGTGGAGAACTACACAAATGTAGTTTGAGGAAGTGAGCAGGGTGAATTCAGTGCCTACAGTGCCTACAGGGCTCTCAGTGCCCCCCGAGTGGACCGGCTACCTTCACCGCGTGCGGTGGTCCGAAGTCGACCCGCAAAGTATTGTCTTCAACTCTCGCTACCTTGAATTCTGTGATGCTGCCATGACCGAGTATTACCGAATTTTGGGTTTCGGACCGGTTCCGGACGGTCCCATGGGATTTGAAACGGTCCTCGCCAAAGTCGAAATTAATTTCCTTGGATCCGCGGTGATGGATGACCTGCTGCACATCATGGTTAGTTGCACCCGCATGGGAAATAGCAGCCTTGATCTCGGCTTTGAAATTTTCCGCGAGGCCACCCAGGAGTTATTGGTCACGGCGACCATTACCTATGTCAATCTGGATCAGTCAACGAGAAAATCAGCACCGGTACCGGTGGAAGTTCGCACCGCTATGGGTTTCTAGAGCAGTTCAATAATTAGAGCAGTTCAATAATTGTTGCGTTGGCCATTCCGCCGCCCTCACACATGGTCTGCAATCCAAATCGAATGTTTTCTCGCTGCATGTGATGCAGCATGGTGGTCATGATTCGAGCACCTGATGCGCCCAGTGGGTGACCCAGAGCAATTGCACCACCATTGGGATTGGTGAGTGCGTGATCAGCTCCGGTGTCCTTGAGCCACGCGCCAAGGACGGATGCAAATGCTTCATTCACTTCAAATGTTCCAATGTCACCCAGTGAGAGTCCTGACTTTTTCAATGCCTTTTCGGTTGCCGGAATGGGGCCGGTCAACATGATCACCGGATTGACACCGGCCATCACATTGGTGTGAATGCGAGCAATGGGGGTGAGACCTAGTTCTTTGGCTCGCTCACTGGTCATGATGAGTAATGCGGCGGATCCATCGGAAATTTGCGATGCATTCCCTGCGGTAACAACACCATCTGGATTGAATGCGGGCTTGAGTGCACTGAGTGATTCCACGGTAGTTCCTGGGCGAATTCCTTGATCGGTGTCAACACCGTCAATCGCGGTTATCTCGGCCGTGAACAAACCCGCTTGCGTCGCTGCTGCCGCACGTTGTTGGGAGGTGGCAGCAAGTTCATCTAGATAGTGTCGCGACAAATTCCATTGAGCAGCAATCATTTCGGCACTGATTCCTTGGTGCACCAATTCCGGGTAACGCTTTAGCATTTCGGGACTGAATGGCCCGGCACCTCCGGCCATATTCGAAAGCATGGGCACGTGCGACATGGATTCCACGCCACCAGCGATCACAACATCTGAATTCCCGCTGATTACCGATGCCGCTGCAAATGCAACAGCCTGCTGACTTGAACCACATTGGCGATCCACCGTTACACCGGGAACACTCTCGGGGAAACCCGCGGCGAGAACCGAGTTACGCGCAACGTTCGCACTTTGCTCACCCACCTGACCAACGCAACCCCAGATCACATCGTCTACATGCACGGGATCGAGCCCGGTACGTTCAACGAGGGCGCGCAGGGTGTGAGCGGAAAGATCACCGGGATGAATGCCGCTCAGGGAACCTTTTTCAGGTTTACCTATTCCTACGGGTGTCCGAACAGCTTGCACAATCACGGCATCTCTCATGCCACCAGTATTGCCTATGAATCAGGTGGTTATGTGACTACACCGGTAACCGGTGCGAAGAATTCTTGAATCTGGGCGGTGCGTAAAAGTGTGAGCCCGATCAACACAAATACAAATCCGATTATGCCTGAAACTTGCACGGCGACTCGAATTCGTTTTGGTGGGAACACCATGATGGCCGCCACCAACGCCCCGGCCACCAAACCACCAAGGTGTGCTCGCCAATCCACCGATGGCGAAATAAAACCAATGACAACGTTTATACCGAGCAGTACCAGCACCTGGGTGATGTCGTACTTCAATCGACGCCCGGCCACCACCAAAGCACCCATGAGCCCGAAGATTGCACCCGAGGCGCCAACCGACACCGTGTTCATGTCCGAGAACCAGTAAGAAGCAACTGAGCCACCAAAGGCAGCGAGAATGTACAGAATCAAAAAGCGGGTGTGTCCCAAGATTCGTTCCAGTGTTGGACCAAGGAAAAACAAGACGTACATATTGAACGCAATATGAATAAACGAACCATGTAGGAAAGCGCTCGTGAAGAGACGCCACCACTCACCATTCATGGCTATTCCAATTGGCCACATGCCGTAATCAACGGCAAGTGAATCAACACCTTGTAGAAACTGCAGCGCGAAGATCGCAATGTTAATAGCGATGAGCGCATAAGTGACTCGAGGTGAGCTGATCAAACCGCCACCGGCCACCGTCTTGGCAGCGGGAACGTTATCGGTCTTGACACACTCGGGGCACCTAAATCCCACGGGTACGGCAATCATGCATTCGGTGCAGATCGGTCGTTCGCACCGGGAACAACTAATTCGCGTTTCCCGATCCGGATGCCGATAACACCGGGGAACTTCAGGAGTTGGGATCTCAGGATCCACTGATGGAAACTCTGACTGCTTTAGCTGCGAACAATTTCGATGGACTCAATTACAACATCAGACTTCGGGCGATCCTGAGCACCGGTTTCTACCGCCGCAATAGCATCAACAACATCGCGCGATGGTTGATCAGCGACTTCACCAAAAATGGTGTGCTTGAAATTCAACCAGGTTGTTGGTGCGACAGTGATGAAAAATTGGGATCCGTTGGTGTTAGGACCTGAGTTCGCCATGGCCAGAATGTAGGGCTTGTCGAATGTGAGTTCGGGGTGGGTTTCATCTTTGAATTTGTACCCGGGGCCACCGGTTCCGGTGCCAAGTGGATCGCCACCTTGAATCATGAAGCCGGGAATAATCCGGTGAAAGACCACGTCTTTGTACAAAGGAGCGGTGGACTTGGCCCGCACGCGTGGGTCGGTCCACTCGATGGTGCCCTCTGCCAGACCAGTGAAGTTCTCCACGGTCTTGGGTGCGTGATCGGGGAAAAGGTTAACGGTGATATCGCCCAGATTGGTGTGCAGAATCGCTTGAGTTGTCATGGGCGCATACTTTCATGTCAGGCGGGGACGTACTCGCGCGGGATGTTGATATCCAGCACCGGAAGACCAACCTCCGAGCATGCTTCCACCAAACGTTGATCCAAGGTGATCATGGCGGATGCATTGGCTGCCAACGCTGTTGCTAAATGTAGAGCATCGAGACTGCGTAACCGAGTCGGTCCTACCATCCCGGCCTCCCTAAATTGAGCTGGTGTGTGCTCAATTATTTCGAAACCTTTGAGGAGTTGCGTTACTTGTTCCTGACCGAATTCCGACCTCCGCGCTACCCGGCGAATCTCAGTCTCAAGAATTCTGCCAGTGATCACAAGGTGCTGGTCTGCACGGAGATCATCGATATAAGACGACAGGGCATGTGAGGTGTTCTCACGGACAATTAAAGGAACAGCTGCTGAAGTGTCGATATAAACCAAAATGTTAACTCACCCACTCACTCGGACGTTCTTATTTCGGGATTTTCACCTCGGAGATACTGAAGGAAATCACTCGCACTTTCTTCACCCTCCCATGGCGCCGGAACGATGGAGGCAAAGGAGAAATCTGGATCTGACCTCGTGACCGTGAGTCCCGGGAACGGATCCGCTGTGAGTGGGCAGATGGTTGCGACCTCGTGGCCATTATTGGTGATCACAAATGACTCGCCCTGCTCCACAGCTTTGAGGATTCGGCCGCTTTCATTGCGCAGGGTGCGATGGCTGATTCTTTCGATGGTCACTGCACTACCGTAGCATGATGTAGCACGGTGTAGCACATTGATCAAAGGGTAGAAATCCCGGTCAAACTTGTGGAGCTTAGGAGACTCGAACTCCTGACATCTGCCTTGCAAAGGCAGCGCTCTACCAACTGAGCTAAAGCCCCGGGATGGTGATTCTTATTGGGTTATTACAACCTGCGGAATCGTAGCCGAGGGGTTACCGCAGGTCTTGGTCGGCTCCGACTTCAGACCAGAGGTCATCGTCATTTTGGTTTGCCGTTACCTGGCGGTAGACCAAGTACCCGATTCCGGCGAGCGCCACGAGCAAAAGTAGTTTCTTCATGTTCTGAAGATACAACCTTTCGAAAACTGTTACACCGGGTGGTGAGACGGTGGGCCCAGATGGACTTGAACCATCGACCTCTTCCTTATCAGGGAAGCGCTCTAACCAAGCTGAGCTATGGGCCCGAAATAGCAGACTGAGCCTACACACTCATGGCTAAACATCCTCACTGAGGACCACTTCGACTCCCCCGGTGACACCCACGGTGAGGTTGTACATGATGGTGAATAGACCGGCGAGTGCGGATACTAAAACGATCTCCACCGATGCCACGATCAAAGTTGCGCCAATTACTTGCCCAAAGCCCAGTGTGGTGACCAGGTCTAGACCACTGGTACTACCGACAATATCGGTGACCGTACCCGACAGGGACACGATCACGCCGGTGCGATCCAACACGAACCACACCACAGATACCGCGACAACGAGAACAATTGCAATAGCAAGTGAGAGGAGGAACGCAGCCTTTGTCACCGACCAAGGATCAAACTTGGTGACATAGAGGCGTGCGCGCCGGGCGCTCATTCACTTACTTCCGCTGTTGGGACCTCTGCCTCTACTGCTACAACTTCTTCGGTCTCAATTACTTCTTGATCGCCGTCTTGCTCGTCTTCTTCGACTTCACCGCCGCGAGCGACTGCCACGACACTTGTGTCTTCGCCCAGTCGCATCATGCGAACACCCATGGTGTCGCGACCTGATGCCCGAATTTCATCAACACTGATTCTTATGACAACACCATTTGATGCGATCGCAAAGATTTGATCGGTATCTGAACAGACCATGGCTCCGACCAAGTGTCCGCGTTCTTCGGGCAATTTCATGGCGCGAACACCGGTGCCACCGCGACCTTTGGGTTGCCATTCGTCGATGCTGGTGCGTTTGCCGAAGCCGCCGTCGGTGATGGTGACGACATAACTATTCGGTGTTGCGACATCCATGGATAACAGCGAGTCACCCTCTTTGAAGCGCATGCCGATGACACCACCGGTTGCTCGACCGGTTGGGCGCAAACTTGAATTCGCAGCGCTGAAGCGGGCTGATCGACCTTTCTTGGACACCAAGAGCAGGTCGTTCTCCTCCGAGACCAAGCGGGCACCGATCAGGTGATCTCCGTCGTGCAGGTTGATCGCAATGATTCCGCCTTGACGGTTGGTGTCGTACTCACTCAACTTGGTTTTCTTGACCAAACCGGCTTCGGTGGCTAACACCAAGAACGCCCCGGCTTCGTAGTCCGAAATAGCCAGGACCTGCGCAATTGTTTCGTCGGGTTGGAATGCCAACAGGTTGGCAACATGTTGACCTCGAGCATCGCGACCGGCCTCGGGAAGCTGATACACCTTGGCCCGATACACCCGGCCAAGGTTGGTAAAGAACAGGATCCAGTGGTGGGTGGTCGTGATGAACATATGGTCAACGACATCGTCTTGACGCAGGGCCGCGCCTTTCACACCACGCCCGCCTCGGCGCTGAGCACGGTACAAATCGCTCTTGGTTCGCTTCGCGTACCCACCGGAGGTGATGGTGACAACGACATCTTCCACCGCTATCAAATCCTCGTCGGTGACATCGCCATCCCAGGCAACAAAGTCAGAACGGCGGTCATCGCCAAACTTGTCAGAGATCTCGGTGAGTTCATCGCTGACAATCTGGCGTTGACGGGTGGGGTTAGACAAAATGTCATTGAAGTCAGCAATCTTGACCATCAAGTCTTCGAATTCGTCGATAATCTTTTGGCGCTCGAGGGCTGCCAGTCGGCGCAACTGCATGTCAAGAATTGCGGTTGCTTGAATTTCGTCGATCTCGAGTAGGTTCATTAAGCCCAAACGTGCATCTTCAACGGTTGCACTAGATCTAATTAATGCAATAACTTCATCAAGGGCGTCTAGGGCTTTGAGGTAGCCGCGGAGAATGTGGGCGCGCTCTTCAGCTTTGCGCAGCCGGTACTTGGTGCGGCGCTGAATCACTTCAATCTGGTGAGTGACCCAGTGCGACAGGAACGCTTCCAGACTCAATGTCCGAGGCACACCGTCAACCAGGGCCAGCATGTTTGCACCGAAGTTATCTTGCAGTTGAGTGTGCTTGTACAACTGGTTCAACACAACCTGTGCGACAGCATCGCGCTTGAGTTCAATAATCAGGCGCATGCCGGTGCGGGAAGATGAATCATCGCGGACATCTGAGATACCCGTAAGTTTTCCATCGCCGACCAACTCAGCAATGCGAAGTAAAAGGTTGTCGGGGTTCACCTGATACGGCAGTTGGGTCACAATCAGAATTTGGCGACCACGTTTGTCTTCTTCAACGGTAACCACCGCGCGCATGGTGATAGAACCACGACCGGTGCGCTGGGCATCTTCGATTCCCTTGCGACCAACAATGAGGGCACCTGTGGGGAAATCTGGTCCCTTGACCAGTTCCATCATGGCGGTTTGGCGTTGTTCGGTAGTGGACTCGGGGTTAGCCAAAAGCCACTGTGCTGCGGCAGCGATTTCTCGCAGGTTGTGTGGCGGAATATTGGTGGCCATGCCAACAGCGATACCGGAAGCACCGTTGACCAACAGATTGGGGAACCTGCTGGGGAGAACGGAGGGTTCCAGGGTGCGGCCGTCGTAGTTGGGTTGGAAATTGACGGTGTCCTCGTCAATATCGCGAACCATTTCCATGGCCAGGGGAGCCATGCGACACTCGGTGTACCGCTGGGCAGCGGGGGGATCATTGCCAGGGGAGCCGAAGTTTCCTTGACCTTGCACAAGTGGGTATCGCAGTGACCATGGCTGGGCAAGGCGGACTAGTGCGTCATAGATAGCACTGTCACCGTGCGGGTGGTAGCTGCCCATGACATCGCCCACCACGCGGGCACTCTTGGAGAAGTTGCGATCGGGTCGATAGCCACCGTCGTACATGGCATAAATAACTCTTCGATGCACTGGCTTAAGGCCATCGCGGACATCGGGGAGAGCTCGCGAAACAATAACCGACATTGAGTAGTCCAGATAGGAGCGCTGCATTTCTGTTTGCAGGTCCACCGGTTCGATTCGGCCGTGACTACTCACTACTTCTACTTCGACTTCAATGTCATCTGACACGGGTAACTCCGTCTACGGTTGTGTGTTAATGGTCTGGTGAAACTCGTTAAATATCCAAGAAGCGAACATCGCGGGCATTTTGTTGAATGAAGTTACGGCGTGATTCAACGTCTTCGCCCATGAGAACACTGAACATTTCATCGGCTTGGGCGGCATCGTCGAGGGTGACCTGCAGCAGCACCCGATCAGCCGGGTTCATTGTGGTATCCCACAGTTCGTCTGCGTTCATTTCACCAAGACCTTTGTAGCGCTGAAGTGCTTCCTCTTTGGGTAGGCGCCGGCCGGCCGCCAGACCCGCTTCAATGAGTAGGTCTTTCTCGCGCTCGGTGTAAGCAAAATCAGCGGTCTCACGTGACCACTTAATTTTGTACAACGGTGGTTGAGCCAAGTAAACGTGACCTTGATCCACCAGTGGACGCATAAAGCGAAAAAGCAGAGTTAAGAGCAGGGTGCGAATATGTTGTCCATCAACATCGGCATCCGCCATCAGGACAACTTTGTGGTAGCGCAGCCGGTTGAGATCGAATTCTTCTTGCACACCGGTGCCAAATGCAGAGATCAACGCCTGGACTTCAGTGTTCTGGAGAACTTTGTCAATGCGAGCTTTCTCCACATTAAGGATTTTTCCGCGAATGGGCAGGATCGCCTGGGTCCGAGGGTCTCTGCCTTGACGTGCCGAGCCACCGGCGCTATCACCTTCAACAATGAAGACTTCGCATTCCTCGGGTTCGCGGCTCGAGCAATCAATTAGCTTGCCGGGCATACCGGCCCCACCGAGAAGGCCCTTACGATTGCGGGCCAGATCTCTGGCCTTGCGAGCAGCAATGCGCGCAGTCGCCGCATTGACCGACTTGCGGGCAATTTCTTTACCCTCAGCCGGATTCTGTTCAAACCACGCACCTAGTTGGTCATTGACCAACTTCTGCACGAAGGCTTTCATTTCAGTGTTACCAAGTTTTGATTTTGTCTGGCCTTCAAATTGCGGCTCAGCTAGTTTCACACTGACAATTGCGGTGAGACCTTCGCGGATATCCTCACCCGAAAGATTGGGATCCTTTTCCTTGAGAATGTTCCACTCGCGGGAGAACTTGTTGACCAGTGAAGTCAGTGCCGTGCGGAAACCTTCTTCGTGGGTCCCACCCTCGGTTGTGTTAATGGTGTTGGCAAAGGTGTAAACAGATTCGGCATAGGTGTTATTCCATTGCATGGAAATTTCGGCACTCATGGTTTTATCTTCTGATTCATAAGCTAATTCAATAATGCTCGGATTAGCCACTCCCTTGCTGGCGTTTATGTGTTTCACAAAATCGGTTATGCCGCCGTCATATTTATAACTGACGTGGCGAATCTCTTCTTTTTCTTCAATGACTTCTCCGACTTCAACCACGGTGATTGCCGTTGCGCGTTCGTCGGTGAGATCAAGTCGAAGTCCACGGTTAAGAAATGCCATTTCTTGGAATCGGCGGGCTAGTGTGGTGAAGTCGAATTCGGTGGTTTCGAAAATATCGCCGTCGGCCCAGAATGTCACCGTGGTGCCGGTGCGATCTGTTTTCTCGCCTTTTGCAAGGGGAGCCACCGGAACCCCGTATTTATAACTTTGGCGGTAGACAAAACCATCGCGGTGAATTTCTACGTCGAGGTCGGTGGACAGGGCATTAACTACTGAGACACCAACACCGTGGAGCCCACCAGAGACGGAATAACCACTGCCGCCAAATTTGCCGCCGGCGTGCAGGACGGTGAGGACAACTTCGACCGCCGGTTTTTTCTCGATGGGGTGTTCATCTACCGGGATTCCACGGCCATCGTCTATTACTCGAACCCCGCCATTGGCCAGGATGGTTACCTGAATGTCGGTGGCATACCCCGCGAGGGCTTCGTCGACCGCGTTGTCTACTACTTCGTAGACCAAATGGTGTAACCCACGCTCACCCGTTGAGCCGATATACATGCCTGGGCGCTTACGAACGGCATCTAGGCCTTCAAGCACGGTAATCGCACTGGCGTCATAAGACACTGGCGAGCCTCCTTATGGGGG
>CAITYI010000270.1 GCA_903896585.1 uncultured bacterium | reverse complement strand
CGGGCTTGGCTGAGGAGCATTGGGCTGTGACCCGGGAGCATGGGTTCAAGGGGGTGGCACGTACACTCATGCCTCGCGGTAGGTCTGCGTAAGCATGCCTTCCACAGGGCTGTAGCTCAATTGGTAGAGCACCGGTCTCCAAAACCGGCGGTTGGGGGTTCAAGTCCCTTCGGCCCTGCGCTCCGGTGAGAGCCGGGAGCAGTACAGAACTACAGCACGACAAGAAATGAACGGCACGAACTAGGCAGAATTTTTAGAGCAAAGCTCTGTCCGGGCAATTCCCGGCGGAGCAGATGAGTGGAGTGAGCATGGTGGATACCGACGCGAAGCCAAGTGGCGGACGCGGCTCAGGTGCGGAGAAGAAGAACATCTTCTCCAGGCTCGCCCTATTTATTCGCCAGGTTGTTGTTGAACTGCGCAAAGTAATTTGGCCAACTCGCAATGAATTGGTCAACTACACAATCGTGGTGTTGTTCTTCATCTTGCTCATGTCAGGAATCATCGCGCTATATGACTATGTCTTTACCCAGGGAGTTCTGTTCATATTCGGTTAACCCGTTTGAAATGGAACCTCACACCACGTGAAATGCTGAAGGAGATTGACCCCCGTGTCTGAAGAACAAGCACCGCAGGAAAACCTGCCAGGCTCTGATTCCTATGTCGACCCATTTGCGGTGACCGAGGAAGTATCGGCCGCGGAGGCCATTGCCGAGGCTGAAGTTGTTGCGGAGGCTGAAGAAATCGTCTCTGAAGCTGAAGCTGCCGAACAACTAGCATCCGGTGAAGTTGATGAGGAGCTCCTCGAAGAAGAAGTTGACCCGCTTGAAGAATTCAAGCTTTCCATGCGGATTGCACCAGGTAATTGGTATGTGATCCACAGTTACTCGGGTTACGAAAATAAAGTCAAGGGCAACTTAGAGGCTCGTGCAACAACTCTGAACATGGAGGACTACATCTTTCAGGTGGAGGTCCCCATGGAAGAAGTCACTGAAATCAAAAGTGGAGTGCGCAAGCAGGTCCGGCGCAATAAGTTCCCAGGCTATGTACTTGTGCGCATGGATCTCACCGATGAATCATGGGGCGTAGTCCGGCACACACCGGGTGTCACAGGTTTTGTGGGCAACGGTCACAGCCCAGCCCCGCTTTCACTTGACGAAGTCATTGCCATTCTTGCCCCCGAGCCAGAAAAGAAACTGGCAGCCGCGGGTGCCGGAGGCAAAGGTGGCGCTGGTGGCGCATCAGCTGCCGCTCCGATCAGTGTGGACTTCAATGTTGGCGACTCGGTAACTGTCGTAGATGGACCATTCGCCACCCTGCACGCCACGATCTCCGAAATCAATCTGGAGGCCCAGAAGGTCACGGGTCTCGTTGAGATCTTTGGACGGGAGACTCCGGTCGAACTTGCTTTTAGCCAAATTGACGCCGGCTAACCCACGTAAACAAATCAGGCAAACACCAACATAAACAGAAGGAAACACCATGGCACCGAGAAAAAAAGTCAGCGGAATGATCAAGTTGCAGATTCCAGCTGGCGCAGCCAACCCCGCACCTCCCGTTGGTCCCGCACTGGGTCAGCACGGTGTGAACATCATGGATTTCTGTAAGGCATACAACGCCGCAACAGAGTCCCAAAAAGGCAACATTGTTCCGGTCGAGATCACTGTTTATGAAGATCGATCCTTCGACTTTGTGCTCAAGACCCCACCGGCATCCCGCATGATTCTCAAAGCCGCAGGCTTGGAAAAAGGATCAGGAACACCTCAGTCAATCAAGGCCGGCAATATCACGAAGTCACAGGTTCGTGAGATCGCTGAGACCAAAATGCCTGACCTGAACGCAAATGACATTGATGCCGCCATGAAAATCATTGAAGGCACCGCACGTCAAATGGGAATTACCGTTTCCGCGTAACCGCAATTACCCAATAGCAATTAACTGCACAACCGACTAGAACAATCGAATATGAAAACGTGGGAGAGCCAGCGCGGCTCGCCAACCACACCCTGCAAGCAGGAGGTTCCTGCTGTGAGAAATGGAGCAGATCATGAAGCGTAGCAAGGCATATCGGGCAGCAGCTGAAAAAGTTGAGGCCGAACGTTTGTACTCACCCCTCGAGGCAGCTCGACTGGTGAAGGACACAACCGTGACTAAGTTCGATTCCTCGGTTGAGGTATCCATGCGTTTGGGCGTTGACCCACGCAAGGCCGATCAAATGGTTCGCGGCACCGTCAACCTGCCCCACGGCACTGGCAAGACCGCTCGCGTTTTGGTGTTCGCGAATGGTGACAAAGCCGATGAAGCCCGGGCCGCCGGTGCGGACTTTGTGGGCTCCGATGACCTGATTGCCAAGGTCGCGGGTGGCTGGACCGATTTCGATTCCGCTGTCTGCACCCCTGACCTCATGGGCAAGGTGGGAACCCTGGGCAAGGTGCTGGGACCCCGTGGTCTCATGCCGAACCCCAAGACCGGCACGGTGACCATGGACGTTGCCAAGGCCGTGGGTGATATTAAAGGCGGCAAGATCGAATTCCGGGTGGACAAGCATGCCAATCTGCAGTTCCCGATTGGCAAAGCCTCATTCACCACCGAGCAATTGGTTGAGAACTACGGCGCTGCCCTGGACGAGATCCTGCGACTCAAGCCCAGTTCATCCAAGGGTCGTTACATCAAGAAGGCCACCGTTTCTTCCACCATGGGCCCTGGGATTCAGCTAGATCCCAACCGCACCCGTTCGTTGCTGTCCGAAGACGAGGGCTAAGCCACTACCAGATAATTTCTGCCGAACCGCGCACCTTTCACTTATGAGGGTGCGCGGTTCGCTTGTGAGCAGGTTCTCCGTTTCGCGGCATTGCCTAACAATTTCGAATTTTGCCGGCGATTTGTTATCAGAAGATTGACCAATTGGCTTCGGGAATACAGACTTGCGCCTTATTGTGGAATGCCATAGCAGTGTGAGTTTTCAGGAATACATGAAGTGAGGATGAAATCTGCATGAAGTACGTCCTACCGTTAACCCACCCGCTATTGGCCACTGAGAACGTGAGCATCACCCTGAGTGGGCTCAAGATCCTCGAGGACGTCTCGATTGGCGTCCCAGAAGGAACCGTCACCGGCTTGATCGGCCCCAACGGTGCCGGCAAAACCACCGTATTCAACATCATGAGTGGGTTCTT
>CAITYI010000269.1 GCA_903896585.1 uncultured bacterium | reverse complement strand
CTGGATCCCTCGAATTTTTCCATACCGGAAAATGGAATGTTTGAAACGGGAAGAACAAATTATGTTTCGGCTATCCGGGCTTACATGGAGCAAACACCTGATGGCGTCTCCCACTACTTTGAGTGGTTCTCCGCGTGCGTGGGTATGGGTGCCCGCGCGGTCGCTATTCCTGATTAAGCCCGCAGGCTACTGCGCCGTTTGGCATACCAGGTGATTCCAAGGGCAACCGCTCCGATTGCTACTCCAGCTCCAGCAGCAACCGCACGACGTTGTTCAGCTTTTGCCCGCATGGAAACTGGTTTTTCAAAGTCAAGAATCGGCCAGTTATTTTCTTTTGCGAGTTCTCGGAGTTCACTGTCGGGGTTGACGGCAGATGGATTGCCAACAGCCCTGAGCATGGGGACATCGGTATAAGAATCCGAGTAAGCGAAACATTCACTTAAGTTGAACCCGTGCTCCTGCGCGAGCATATGGATGGCTTCAGCTTTACCTGCACCATAGGCATAAAAAGTGATTTCACCCGTGTACTTTCCATCAACGATTTCAACTTGGGTTCCAATTGCGATATCTGCTCCGAGTCGAGCAGCAATGGGCTCAACAACGTCGGTGCCAGAAGTTGAAATCACAATAACCACGTGACCCAATTCCTTGTGCATGGCAATGAGATCAACTGCCTCCTGAAACACCAGTGGGTCCACAATGCTGTCTAAGGTCTCACTGACAATGGCCTGTACCTTGGCAACTTCCCAACCCGTGACAAGTTCAGATATGTACTTGCGCATTGATTCCATTTGGTCATGGTCAGCACCTGAAGTGAGAAACATAAATTGCGCGTAAGCACTACGCAGGACGTCGGTGCGACCAATGAGCCCTTCTTTGTAGAAGGGCTTAGCAAACACAAATGAACTGGATTTGGCCAAAATGGTCTTATCCAGATCGAAGAATGCGGCAATGGCCATGCCACCAAGGTAGACCATTGCAAAGGTTTTCCACAGACTCAACCCGGGGCTTATATATATGTGTCTCAATCCATTTGGCTTTGTTCATGTTGATGAAACTCTCTGAAGTCCTTCTCCTTACCCAAAATTCCAATCTGGTTTACCAAGTTGAGCGGGTGGCCAATTCACTTGGGGTCCAACTCCAGTGCAGTGCGAACCCCGTCTTAGCGGACGTGGATTGGAGTTCCTATCGGTACATCCTCGTGGGCGAGGACGTGGCCGGTGAGTGCAGTAACGCTCGCATGCCACGCCGCGCTGGTCTTGCCATTGTGCATTGTGACCGTGAACCAAGTCCGCAGACCACCGCGTGGGAGCGCGAACTGTGGAAGGGTGCCGTTGCCCTCGGAGCGGTAAATGTTGTTGGTCTGCCGTCTGCGGAATTCTGGTTGCGAGAAGCTCTGGCGGATGCAACTCGAGAGAATGCAACTCGGGAGAATGAAACTCGGGCGCACCTCATTGCGGTAGCACCCGGTTCAGGCGGAGCGGGCGCATCAACCTTGGCTATCAACCTTGGATTGCGGGCAGTAAGTCAAGGTCTTTCCGCGGTGGTGATCGACACCGACCCGACGGGAGGTGGCATAGACCTAATCCTCGGTGCCGAAGAACAACCGGGAACGCGGTGGTGCGATATAGATCCCGGTAGTGGTCGGATTGCTGCGGAAACATTGGTCAACGCCCTGCCGGTGTTCAACGGTCTGTCATTTCTCTCCCACGGCCGAGCCGGAATTCATGTTCCAGAAGTGGAAGTACTCGCCGCTGTAGTGGACGCCGGGCGGCGGGGGTTTGATCTGGTTGTTGTCGATCTTCCTTGCGGACTCTCGCCTACTTCGGAACTACTCATTTCCCAGGCAGATCTTTCGGTGATTGCAGTTCGTAATCATGTGCGGTCGGTGGCAGCCAGTGCAAGTTCGCGGGAGTGGGTTCGCGCGGTGGGTGGTAAATCACTTTTTGTTGTGACCGCTGATCACAAAGGCGTTTCTGTTCCTGACATTGCATTGGCATTAGGCGAGCGAGACCTAACCGAGATTCCATTTATTCCCTCCATGAGTACGCGAGCAGATGAAGGCGAATTTCCCGCCATGCCACCTGCTTATTCACAAATATGTGATCACCTCATTGATGTGGCACGAGACAAACTTGGGCAAAAGGCGGCCTAGCGGTGCCTACCGCCGTCAGTGCACGAGTCCGGCACCGATTGGTGCAGGACGGCACCCGGGCTACCCACGAACATGTTGCCCAGGCGCTGAATGCAGAGGGAATTGTCCTCAGCGAAGCTGCCCTGCAACATCTCGTTATTGAACTTGAACGCGAATTCAATGGCGCGGGAATCCTGCAACCGCTTATTGAAACACCCGGTGTGACCGATGTTCTCGTGAATGGAACCCAGCCGGTGTGGTGGGATCGCGGAAGCGGACTAGAGCCAACTGACATCCGGTTCACCTCGGAATCCGATGTCCGCAAATATGCCCAGCGACTCGCATCCATTGCGGGCAGGCGTCTTGATGACTCCGCACCCATGGTTGATGCCCAACTACCAGATGGCACTCGCTTACATTGTGTGCTGGCCCCCATTGCAACAACGGGAACTGCGATTTCACTTCGAATTCCTAGCCCCACCACAATTACTTTGGACCACCTACTTGACAGTGGTTCCATTAACCGGGAACTTCATGACCTGTTGGTGTCCATCATTGACAGTCGACTTGCATTTTTGATCAGCGGTGGCACCGGATCAGGGAAAACCACCGTACTCAGTGCGTTGCTCGCTCATGTTTCCCCCGATCATCGAATTGTCATTGTGGAGGATTCCGCGGAACTCAATCCAATCCATGCACACGTGGTGCGAATGCAATCCAGATTGGCAAATGTGGAGGGTGCCGGTGCCATTACCCTGCGCGACCTGGTGCGCACCTCCCTTCGAATGCGCCCCAACCGAATTGTGGTGGGCGAAGTACGTGGTGCTGAAGTCGTGGACCTG
>CAITYI010000268.1 GCA_903896585.1 uncultured bacterium | reverse complement strand
GGCGTGGTGGATCACGCGGCAGCCGAGCGAGTTAGCCAAGCAGGCGCCTCCATGGTGATGGATACATGTCCGGTTATCGAGTGGCCCATTGGGCGGACGACCTCAAGTATTTGACCTTAGTAACGCCACGCGTTACTATTGGGGCTATGATCGTTTCGTTTGCCAGCAAGGAAACGGAACGTCTTGCTGGTGGGCAGCGGGTGCGAAAGTTCACGTCCATTGAATTGATCGCCAGGCGAAAACTCCGGCAGTTGGATATCGCCGGTCGCTTAGATGACTTGAGAGTTCCACCCGGGAATCGGCTAGAGGCGCTCAAGGGAAGTCGAAAAGGCCAAATGAGTATTCGGATTAATGATCAATGGCGAGTGTGTTTTCGTTGGACATCAGCAGGCCCTACAGACGTTGAAATTGTCGACTATCACTAAAGGTAAGAAAGGACCATGACATGACAAAGATCGCGCGAGTACTTGATCCGGTGACTCCGGGAGAGTTGTTGTGGGAAGAATTCATGTCCCCGATGGGTTTAACTCGTTACCGTTTGGCCAAGGAAATTGACGTTCCAGCGCAGCGCATTGGTGACATTGTTAACGGTAAACGCGCAATCACTGCTGATACCGACTTGAGGCTGTGTCGATTCTTTGGTCTATCCGATGGCTACTGGTTGCGTGCCCAGACTGCATACGAGATAGAAGTTGCTCAGCGTGAACTGGCACCGGTGCTCAAGAAGATCAAACCGTGGGCCGGTACCGCTGCCTGACTGGGTCATCGAATTGCCGCGTGTTTCTAGTTGAGATTCTCGCCGCGCTTTTTGGCAGCCGCATTGAGTTCGGTCGCGTAGGCGGAAAGTTTTTTGGAGAGCTCTGAGTCACCGACACCCAGAATCCGAGCGGCAAGTAGGCCCGCATTTTTTGCATTGCCAATTGCAACCGTTGCAACCGGAATACCTGCTGGCATTTGCACTATTGATAGAAGTGAATCCATGCCATCAAGTGAGCCAACGGCAACGGGCACACCGATCACGGGCAGGGTGGTCAGGGACGCGATCATGCCGGGTAGGTGGGCTGCTCCACCGGCACCGGCAATGATTACTTCGAAACCTTGGTCGCGAGCACCTTCAGCGAATGCCACCATTTCTTTTGGCATGCGGTGGGCGGAGAGCACCATGGGTGAGTTACTGACCCCCAGTTCGGTCAGAATCTCAGCAGCCGCCTGCATGGTGGGCCAGTCCGAATCACTGCCCATACAAATGGCAACGCGTGCACTACTCATTAATGTCTCCTGAAAAATACCCGGTGGCGTGATTCACTCGATTGCGCAAGTCTGTCAGGTCACTACCGACGGCGGTCACATGTCCCACTTTTCGACCCGGTTTCACTTCTTTGCCATATAGGTGAACATGCAGCCCTGGGTCGCGGGCAAAAATATGTTTGTACGCCGAATACAAGTCGCCGACATCTGCCCCGAGAATATTTCCCATGACCGCCCAGGGCGCAATAGCGCGCGGTGTCCCTAATGGCAGGTCGAGAATTGCACGCAGGTGGTTTTCAAATTGGCTGGTAACCGCACCTTCAATGCTCCAATGCCCGGAGTTGTGTGGCCGCATGGCGAGCTCATTCACCAAAAATTCGGTGCCAGTGTCAAAGAGTTCAACGGCCAGCATTCCCACAACATTGAGTTCACCGGCAATTCGCAGGGCAATTTCCTGAGCCTGTTCGGCGCGACGCGGATCCAAATCCGGTGCCGGTGCAATGACTTCGGCGCAAATTCCATTGCGTTGAGTGGTCTGGACCACCGGGTACGCCACACATTGGTTGCTCGGTGACCGGGCAACTTGTGCGGAGAGTTCCCGGGTAAAGGCAACCATGGTTTCAGCCAGCCACTCACCATTGGCCGGCAATGGCTGGGTCAGGACTTCAGCAAGTTGCTGCGGGTCCTCAATTGTCCAGACTCCCCTGCCGTCATAACCGCCACGCGATGTCTTGAGAATAAATGGATAACCCACTACCTCTGCAAAATCTTGAGCATCGGCAAGGGAGGTGATGTGTCGCCAGGTGGGGCAAGGAATACCGAGGTCGGTCAATGCCTGACGCATGAGTAACTTGTCCTGGGCATATACAACCGCCGATGCAGATGGATAGAAGGGGACGCCTGAATCGGTGAGTGCCTGCAGGACTTCCGGTGTTACAAGTTCATGATCAAAAGTGACAACATCGCAAGTACGAGCGAACTCACCTACCGTGGTCGGGTCATCTTTTGAGCCAACCGTTACCCGACTGCTGACCAATGCGGCAGGTTCATCGAGGGAATTGGCAAGAACCGCGAATCCAATACCGAGTGCTGTCGCTGGAGCGGCACTCATGCGGGCAAGTTGACCAGCACCAATAAAGCCAACCATTGGACCCAACTCTGCCGCCACAGGAGAAATCTAGTGGTGAGAAGGTTTCATTCAAAAGATAGTTAGACTGCGCTAATGCCTCAGCCGAAAATCGTGAAAAAGCTGCAGCAATCATTTAGTGATCTGTGGCGGGAAATTGCGAAGTTCGGCATTGTGGGACTCTCCGCTCTTGTTGTTGATATCGGCCTTTTTAATATTTTGCGGTTTTATGGCCCCGATGGCCAAGGACCCATGTACGACCGCCCCATTTCTTCCAAAATCATCAGCGTTGCCGTGGCAACCTCGGTGGCCTATCTCGGCAATCGATATTGGACTTTTAGAGACCGAGGTCGCGGCAGCATGGGCCGTGAGTACGTGATGTTTTTTGGACTTAACGCCATTGCCATGATGATCGCGGTTGGCTGTTTATGGTTCAGCCATTACCTGATGGGTTGGACAAGTGCATTCGCGGACAACATCAGCGCGAATGTCGTGGGGCTCGGGTTGGGAACCATGTTCCGGTTCTGGTCCTACCGAAAATTCGTCTTCCCGGCAATTCCGCAGGATCCCCAGCACAGTGCTGAGCGCGAATTAGCCGAGCGTGACGCTTCAACTCCGATCTAAATTACAAGTGCGCTACTCGGGTGCACCTCTGCCACCATCGCGACGGCGAACATCATCTGCTTCGTGGAGTTCGTAGACACTGCGTTGCACATTTTCAACACTAGGGACATCGTCGATAACAAGGTTTCCGTCTTCGCCTGCGGATTCCACTACCAGCGATCCGTAATTAATGATTCGCCCTAGAACACTCACTGAAAAAGAAACGTTATTCACTTTGGACAGCGGCATATCGCGTCCCTCTTTGGTCAACAGGCCGCGACGAACAATTATTCGCCGACTGGTGAATACATATTGGGTGGTCAACCAACGGGCAAATGGCAACAGGGTTTGCCACACGAAAATAAAAATACCAACACTAAAAATGATCCAACGAATAAACGAGTTACTGAATGTCATGAACAGGAAGACTCCTGCGAACACCTCAATCAAAAGAACAATCAGCGGCCACAACAATGCTCGCCAGTGTGGCTTGAGCTCAAATGCAATTGTCTCGCCGGGGGCTAGGAGTTTTTGGGGGTACATGGGGCAATACTGGCATGAATAACGTCCGCCGCGACAACTGTTCGGTCAATTTGGGTGTCGTGTTCCCGCACCACAAGGTGGCCAGCCGAGTCAAGACTCATGCCGGTACCACTCCACATTGGGGCTCCCGGCTCGGTGATCTCCAGCTCTGCTCCGATACTGAGGCACCTACGCAAATATTGCGCACGAATACTCTCGGTGCTCCAGTGGTCGGCCCGCCATTCACCGATCAGGTGACGCAATGACCCGATCACCTCAGCGAGCACTTCATCACGAT
>CAITYI010000267.1 GCA_903896585.1 uncultured bacterium | reverse complement strand
GCTTCAACCGGTGGGGAGCCAAGTACGGTGATGTTACTGATTCCCCCGCGGTAGGACGTGGAATCTTCGGTCAGGGGTAGGCCGGTCAGCCAAATGAGAACGTAACGTCCGGTTACCGGTCGCGGGGCCCGCAACTCAATATTCGGCCCGGCATTGTCGATTGCGACTAATTTGGTCCATAAATCCGGATCATCTTGAAGCTCCTCGGATACTCGGACCTGAACATCGGTGCCGTATCCCACCAGTCCTAATGCGACGCCTTGGACCGAGGCGCTTTCACCCAGGTCCACAATGATTCCGACCCCGCCTTTTTTCCCCACATTTCGGGTGGGGTACGCCTTGGTGAGCCACGCGCTCACCAGATCACCATCGATGGCCAGGGGGGCGAGTTTGTCGCGCTCGGTGCCTAGGAGCCCCTGTTCCCGACCTAGGGAACCCTTTCCCCGCGGATCAAATGATCGCGCACTAATGGTGGGCAGTGATCCTTCAGAACTGGATACTTCAACCTCCACAAATGGAGTTGCCGGCGAGACAAGAATATCCAAAGCCTGTTCGCGAGTCAGCCCACTGCCGCCCCCAGCAGCATCACCGGCAGCGGTATTGCGCGGCGAATTAAACAGGAAAACACCGGTCGCAATTAACGCGAGAACAACTATCAGTGCCAGACCAGCTCCAATTACCCGTTTCACATAGGTGCTCGGGGTATTGGGTGAACTGAGAAGGGGTCCTCGAACGGTGGTGGTACTTACCGGTGCGACATAGTCCCGTACCGAAGCAATGGCATTCGCGAAACCCAATGAGTCCTGTATTCGGGTTACCCCTCGGGTTCGCTGAACTCCAGTGACACTGCGACTTACTAGATCATCGATACCGCGTGGAATATTGGCCCGAATACTGGAGGGCAGCGGGACATTCTTTCCAGTCTTAGGAGTGAATGGCACACCAAGTGTCTCTGGAGTTGACAACGCAGTGATCGGATACGGCCACAACCCGGTGGTGAAGCAGTACAACAGTGAACCGAGTCCATCAACATCGTTTTTTACCGAATCATCGGATCCATCGCGAACAAATAGTGGGCCAAAAAGGGCGTGGTCAACTGCTAAACCACGCACAGCTATTTCGTCAGATTCAGTAATAAAAATGCAACTTGGGCGTAACCGACCATGCTCGAGATTTACTTTCAATGCGGAATTCAATGCCCAAGCAATATTGGCGACGTAATCCAGAGATTCTTCGGCATCAAATGGTGTGCCGTCCCGTTCCTCCAAGGCTTGATCAAGTGGCACACCCTCGGACCATTCACTAATGATTGCGGTGTACGCAGGTTCGGTAAAGGTGGCCCCAATACTGAGTACATCGAGAAGTCGAAGCAATCTTCGGTTCTCTGCGCGAGCGGCTGCTTGGGCTGCACCAAGAACAGCTGAGATTCGGGAGTCATCTGAACGCAGTAATCGCATTGAGACTGATCGTTCCAATATTTGATCTCGACCAAGCCAGAGTTGGACGGGGAATTGATCCGGACCGGTGGGCCAGTGCTCGCTCACCAGTTCCAGAAGGGTGTAACGCCCAAATGTTGTGCCACTTTGGATCATGTGTGCACCCTAAGGTTGATTTTTTGAGCAATCACACGTTGAGCAACTTTAATCTCCCGAACACGAAGTATCCAGGCGGTGAGCAAGTAACTAATGATTCCAATGAAACTCACCAACATAAGGCGAATCAACACCGTGCCCTTGTCGGAGTAATCAATATTTTCATCCACCCCAATAAAAAGATTGTTGAATAGTTGGGTTACCAGAAGCATGATCATCACGGAAGCAACCCCGGCGATGAACATGCGCGTGATGGACCACAGGGTTTTTCCTGATTCCATTCCTTTAACTTTTCGGGCAAGAACTATCCACGCAATTATCAGCCCCACCCAGTAAGAAATCGAGTAACACAAGGCAATGAATGCGATTTGAGTTCCACCGCCCTCGACCGAACTGAATAGCGGAACAAGAATCACCAACAGAATAATGGAGAAAATCACCGTGATTATAAAAGGAGTTCGAGTGTCTTCAAGTGCGTAATAACCTCGAAGTAATACATAAAAGAGTGTGAAGGGAACCAAACCCAACATGAAAATGGAAATGACAAAACCGAGAAGCTCTGCCTGCTCTGTTGTGGCTGCACCGTAGCCAAAGAGAAGAACAGCAATTCCAATTCCGGCAACAAAAAGAACCGCCGTAATGGGAATAACAAAAAATGACACAAGCCGCATGGCTCCAGAAACATCTCTACCAACTTGTGAAAGTTTGCCTGAGTGAGCGACCCGACTTAGTGCGGGGAGTAACGCGGTAACAATGGAAACTGTGATCACACTATGCGGGAGCATGAATACTAAATGCGCCTTTTGATAGGTGGTAAGCCCGGCAGCCACTTCACCTGCAGCAGCTGCATTCACGTTTGCCTGAGTTGCTAGTCGG
>CAITYI010000266.1 GCA_903896585.1 uncultured bacterium | reverse complement strand
TCAAACGGGGGTGCGTGCTCCCAAGCGAACCCCCGCAGCCGATTCCACCAGGACTAGTTCGGCCAAAATTAATTCCACCAGGATTAAGCGCATATCCTCGTGACCCGACGTCAATCCAGTGAGCGTAAAAAGAGCCTGATTGCCCTGTTGGCCAGTATGGCCGTCACCTTGGCATTGGTGATCGCAACATTGATCCTTCCGGTGCCCTTTGTGAAGATGGCCCCGGGCCCAACCTTCAATGTCATCGGAGATCTCGATGGACAAGAAATTATTAGCATCAGCGGCACCACCACCTATCCCACCTCGGGCTCACTAGACATGACCACGGTGCGTGAGTCCGGTGGGCCTCGGGGCGGGCTCACCTTTTTTGATGCGGTCAGTTCCTGGTTCAACCCAGACGATGCAGTTATCCCTCGTGAACTCGTCTATCCTGACGACATCAGCGGGGAAGAAATTAAGTTAAGAAACGCCGCACTCTTTAGTACATCAGAATCAGATGCAGTGGCCGCGGCGCTCACCTTTTTGAATCTTCCTATCTCCACGGAGATTGTGGCAACGGCAATTGTCGCCGAGGCGCCCGCCGATGGCGTTTTCCAAGCGCGTGACGAAATCGTTGCAGTTGATGGTGAGCCGGTGAAAACCCCATCCGATGTTGTTGCAGCTGTGCAAAGTCAACCTGTCGGAACCACTTTTGAATTTGATATCCGCCGCGCAACTGAAAATGAGACCGATCAAAGTATTGAAATCAAGGACATGACAGTTGAAGTGACATCAGCGCCCAATCCCACAGATCAAGAAAAGCCCTTCATTGGGATTTCGGTTGGCGAGCTGTACTCGGCTGAGTTTGATATTGACTTCACCCTGCAAGATGTGGGTGGGCCCAGTGCCGGCCTGATCTTCGCGACCGGAATCGTGGACAAACTCACCCCGGCTAATCTCACGGGCGGGGGTAGTGTCGCAGGGACGGGAACCATTTCACCCGATGGTGAAATCGGGCCAATTGGTGGCATTCGGCAGAAGTTGGCCGGTGCCCGCAACGATGGAGCTGAACTTTTCTTGATGCCCCGCCAGCATTGTGCGGAGGCAGAGGGCTACATTCCCGATGGTTTAACGGTTGTACCCGTTTCCACGCTGACCGAAGCCATTGATCAGTTGACTGCATGGGTTCAAGGGGACCCACTGGACTCCTGTCCGGTGGGCTCACCAGCGTGACGTAGGTTTATGTCGTGACCACCGCATACCCATCCAGTCCCCAAGCAGGCGAACGTCGCAGGGGAGGTGTCCTGCTCCCGACCATCATCATTTTGGCCGGAATTGTGATTGCCTTCGTGGTTTTCACCGGCTTCTACACCGAGTTCCTGTGGTTTGACTCGGTGGGCAAGACGCAGGTGTTCAACATTGCCCTCTTTACCCGATTCATCATGTTCGGGGTTTTCGCGCTGGTCATGGCTGTTGTTTCGACTCTCGCCCTGATAATTGCGTTTAGAACCCGTCCGGCTTTTGTGGGTGCAACACCTGAGCAGGCAAGTCTCGAGCGTTACCGCATTGCCATTGAGCCCTACCGCAAGGGGCTAGCGGTTGCAATCGTCGGCATTTTGTCCTTCTTCGCAGGTTTAGCGGGTTCAGGGGAGTACGGGTCATTTTTGTTGTGGCAGAACTCCACACTTTTTGGTGAAGTGGATCCCCAATTCGGCCTTGATTTCTCGTTTTACATGTTCGAGCTTCCCTTCATTAGATTTGTCCTCGGATTCGCTTTCGCGCTGGTGATTTTCGCCATGCTGATTGTGACCGGTGTGCAATACATTTACGGCGGACTTCGGCTGCAGCCCAAAGGTGATCGGGCGACCGTTGCCGCCCAAGCTCAACTCTCAACGCTCATTGCGATATTCCTTCTGCTTAAGGCGCTGGCCTACTACCTGGATCGATTCGGGTTGGTCACCAAGAGCGAGACCCTGGTCGCTGGATTCACTGGTTTGAAATACACCGATGTTTTCGCAGTTCTGCCTGCACTCAACATTATGGTGTTCGTGGCGATCATTGTTGCCGCGTTGTTCATCTTTAATATTTTCCGTCGTCACTGGGTTATTCCGACAATCGGCGCGGGGCTTTTAATCCTCACCTCAATTGTTGTTGGTGGTCTCTACCCACTGGTTGTGCAGCAGTTCCAGGTTCGCCCGAGCGAGTTGGTGCGAGAGCAGCCGTATATCCAGCGCAATATTGATGCGACCCGTAATGCTTACGATATTCAGGATGCCAAGATCACCGAATATGCGGGATCGGTGTCGCCCCCCACGGTGGAGACACTTCAAGCCAGTGCCGGCACGCTGAACAATATTCGCTTGATTGACCCTGCGGTTGTCTCACCCACGTACAACCAGTTGCAACAGATACGTGGTTACTACTCCTTTAATAACAAACTGGATGTGGACCGTTACGACCTACCTCAAGGACAACGGGGAGCGGTTGTTGCGGTGCGTGAAATCAATCTGGCTGGTATCCCAGACGGTCAGCGCAACTGGACAAATGATCGCGCCGTCTACACCCATGGCTACGGATTTGTTAGTGCCTACGACAACACCGCACTGAGCAATGGAACACCTGATTTCTTTGCATTTGATATCCCGCCGGTGGGAGAACTCGATGTCACTCAGCCGCGAGTGTACTTCGGTGAATTGAGTCCGCAGTACTCCATTGTTGGGGCTCCCGAGGGGTCGCCACCCGTTGAATTGGATTACCCCGACGACGCCAGTCCCACCGGGCAGGCGACGAATACTTATGACGGTTCCGGTGGTGTCCCCATGGGTTCACTATTTGGCAAAGTACTTTTTGCCACCAAGTTCCAAGACAGCAATATCTTGTTGTCCGACCTAGTGAATGCAGATTCGCAAATCATGTGGGATCGCACCCCGCTCACTCGGGTGGAGAAAGTCGCCCCTTGGCTCACCTTGGACCAAGACCCGTACCCCGTTGTGGCCGATGGTCGCATCAAGTGGATTGTCGATGGCTACACCATGTCGAATGAATACCCCTACTCAAGTCGGGTGTCTCTTTCAGATGCAACGAGCGATTCGATCAGCAATCGCGTTGTTCAGTCGGGTCTTTTGCCTCGCGACCAAATCAACTACGTTCGCAACTCGGTCAAAGCTGTAGTGGATG
Source organism: uncultured bacterium (assembly GCA_903896585.1). Lineage (GTDB taxonomy): Bacteria > Actinomycetota > Actinomycetes > S36-B12 > S36-B12 > UBA4592. The sequence continues at coordinate 1,491 of CAITYI010000266.1, read as the reverse complement.
CCTATGAAGGCACGGTCAATGTTTATGCGTGGGATGAATCAGATCCCGTGCTGCAAACATGGATGAAAGCATTCCCCGATGTTGTCGAGCCTAAATCAGCAATCCCAGCCGACATCATGGAGCATGTGCGTTACCCACAAGATATTTTCAAGGTGCAGCGCAACATCATGAGTCGCTATCACGTGACCGATGCGGTGACGTTCTACAACGGTACCGATGTGTGGATTGTTCCTTTCGATCCAACCGTGTCTCCCGCTCAGGTGTTCCAACCTCCGTATTACCTCACCCTGCAAATGCCAGGTCAAAGTGAGACTGCGTTCTCACTCACCACGACATTCGCGCCGCAGCGGCGACAAACCCTCGCGGCTTTCATGGCGGTGAATTCCGATCCAGGGGACGCGTACGGAACAATTGAAGTGCTGCAATTACCCAGTAACACCACGATTCCCGGACCCCAACAGGTGCAGAACAACTTTGAATCTGATCCTGTGGTCAGCTCGCAGTTGAACCTCTTGCGTCGGGGTGGTTCTGAGGTTGAACTGGGCAACCTGCTATCCCTTCCATTTAATGGCGGATTGCTCTACGTGGAACCGGTCTATATTCGCGCAGCATCTGACGGTTACCCGCTTCTTCGCAAGGTGCTTGCCGGCTACGGCGCAAACGTCGCACTCGAAGACAATCTTTCCACCGCTTTAGCCAAGGTCTTGGGGACAAATCCCGAAGCGCTACCCGATTCACTCCCCGATATTGATCTGGGCGATGGCGGTGTGACAATTGATCCGGACACTGGCGAGGAACTGGTGACGCCAGATCAACCAACGTCATCTGATCCGGTCATCGCACTTTCACAGGGAATCGAAGCGGCTCAACAGGCATATGCCGACGGTCAAGCAGCACTGGCTGAAGGTGACTTCGCCGCTTATGGTGAGGCCCAGGAGCGTCTGCGTTTGGCGCTCGAGGAAATCGCCCGAGCGGAAGATATTTTGAATCCGCAGCCCGAGGCGGTGCCGGCTCCACCTGAAGAACTACCGGAGGATCTGCCGGAAGGTGAAGGCGCAACCACAGCATGACGCTCCCAGCGCATTGGGATGACCGGTATGAAAACAATCCGGCATCAAAATTGAGTTGGCATCAAGAGCGTTCGCCCGAAGTTGATTTCGTTGCCGAATCCGTGGGTAAAGGAACACCCATTATTGATATTGGTGGGGGACTGTCGCCATTTGTTGATCAACTGGTGGATCTGGAGTTCACCAACCTCACGGTGCTCGACATCAGTGCGTTTGCGCTCTCCGAAGGCAAGCGTCGCATTGAAAGCAAGCAGGTCGAGTGGATTTGCGCGGATATTCGACGGTGGCAACCCGATCGCATGTATGGCCTCTGGCACGACCGCGCGGTCTTCCATTTCCTGACCGACCCAGCGGATCAACGCAGGTACTGGGAGCTGGCTTCCGAAACATTGGTTCCCGGCGGGTTGCTCATGCTCGGGTGTTT
>CAITYI010000265.1 GCA_903896585.1 uncultured bacterium | reverse complement strand
GGGAATATCCAAAATTTGGTGTCCGCTAGTTTTTCAGATCCCCTGATGAAGCCCATGACACCGCGGTTAGCGGATCGGATTCAAGAATCAATCAACTATCTAGAGGCAGCGAAAACAGTTATAACGGCTGAAGTTTCCTTACCCGTGCAACACTGGAGTACATCTCTGCCTTTGGAGCCGTTAGATCCCGCTGGCCTAACCGCATTGTCAGAACAATGGGGCGTTGACAAATATGTCAAGGATCTATTTCAAGCATTAGCTGGATAAGAGATAACCCCTCTTTGAATCAAATCAATTGCAGTGTTGGCGGAATTGTGCAGGTGGGTTTCCGGGTCTGTGACAGCTACAATTTGGCCGAGTATGTCGATAACCTGCCTAATCCAGCGAACAAAATCTCCCGCGGTTACATCATTACTGGTCAGAATTTTCAGCAAGGTAGCACCCTTTGCCCACCGATACACGGCCCAAGCTAAACCAGCATCGATTCGGCGGATGGTATTGAGTCGATGATGGTGCTCCACGCCTTGAAGCTCTCCCCATATTCGAAGAATATTCTCAAGTGCTTTTTCCGTAGGACCACCCGGGACTGAGGGCATGTCATCAATCTCGCTGCGCCGGGACTCAAAAAGGAATGCAGAGCAAACAGCAGCTAAGGATGGTGGATCAAGATCATCTAAGACCCCGGATCTAATGCATTGGGCCACCAAAAGATCTGACTCGGAATATATCCCCTTAAGAATTTGTCCTGCAGGCGTGACAGAGAGATTTGACTCCTCCCCCTTTTGTAAGTAGCCGAGCTCCAAAAGCACTTCGCACAGGCGATCAAATCTTTTGGCAATCGTATTGGTCCGTCCCTGCATGCGACTTTCAATCTCAGATATTTGACCTTGAATTTTGTAGTAGCGCTCCCCCCAACGCGCATGCGATTCGCGATCCGAACAGCCGTGGCAGGGGTGCGCCTTCATGCGATCTCGCAGTTCTTGGACAGCCGGATTAATCCGTTGCGACTTTTTCAATCTTCGTTGGGCATCCACCTGATCAGCAGCGATTGTGCGAATTTGCGAGGAGATTGAATCTTGTAGTTGCTTCTGCTCCTTCGGTACGAATGACTTGGGAATCTTGATAAATCCAATCGGTTGTAAATCCTGTAATCCATCATGGTGATTTAATCGACGAATTTGTTTATCTGAGGTCATGACTACTGGCTTGGGCTCCTCGCGTTGGTTTGTCGAAGCTGGAGACAAGACCACAGCCGGCCCAGACTTCTTTCCATTACCCAAGACAATGACATCGCCTTTTTTCAGTGATCGGAGACGCTGTTCCGACTCAGATTTACGCTGAACAACAGCGCTTCGGGTGTCAGTCTTCTCTTCCCGATTTATTGAGTTTCTAATTTCAGCATATTCCGCAAAGTCGCCCAAATGACACTGCATCGATTCCTGATAGCCCGCACTGGCCTCCTCAAGTTTCCGAAGTTCATTGGCTAGACCCACAACGGAGCGGTCTGCTTGAAATTGAGCAAATGAGGTTTCCAGGAGCTCACGTGCGCGTGACTGTCCAAGACTTCCCACCAAATTCACGGCCATGTTGTAACTTGGTCGGAAGGAAGATTTCAGTGGGTAGGTTCGTGTTGAAGCAAGACCAGCAAGAGATTTTGGATCGAGATCCGGCTGCCATAGGACAACTGCATGACCCTCGACATCAATCCCTCTGCGTCCTGCCCGTCCGGTGAGCTGGGTGTACTCACCGGGTGAGAGATCAACATGCGCCTCGCCATTCCACTTGACAAGACGTTCAAGCACAACACTTCGAGCCGGCATGTTAATACCCAATGCAAGTGTCTCTGTCGCGAATACGACTTTCAGAAGTCCTTGCTGAAATAGTGACTCTACGATTTCCTTAAATCGGGGTAGCAGCCCTGCATGGTGCGCCGCTACTCCCCTCTCGAGGGCATCGATCCAATCGGCGAACCCCAATGCTGCTAAGTCTTCATCTGGGATATCTCTGGTCGCTTCCAGTACCTGTGATCGGATTGAATTTCCCTCCGCAGCACCATTGAGGCGAAGCCCGCTTCGAAGTATTTGTTCAACGGCATCATCACAGCCGGCTCGGCTGAATAGGAAGTAAATGGCAGGAAGTAGACCGTCTGCGTCAAGTCGCTCAACTACGTCGGAACGCCACGGAGTTAAAGACGATCTTTGTCTTGACCGCTTAGCCTCCGCACTGCGAGCCCTACCAGTATCGCGAGCCAAAGCCGATAGCTCAGGATTAACCTGCTGTTGAGTTTCATCAACGAAAAGATCATAGAGGCGACGACCCGCCATTACATGCTGCCATAGTGGCACCGGTCGATGCTCCTCAACAATGACGTCGGTCTCACCTCGGAGCGTACCCAGCCATTCCCCGAATTCTTCAGCATTGCTGACGGTAGCGCTCAATGCGATTATGGTGACGGATTCAGGCAGATGAATAATGACTTCTTCCCACACGGCACCACGGGAACGATCAGCCAAATAATGAACCTCATCCATGACAACATAGGCGAGATTTTGCAAGGTCCCCGAGCCGGCGTACAACATATTTCTGAGAACTTCAGTAGTCATAACCACAATTGGTGCTTCACCGTTGATGCTGTTATCGCCGGTGAGGAGACCAATTGAAGACTCCCCGTAACGGGCTACCAATTCAGCGTACTTTTGATTTGACAAGGCCTTGATCGGAGTTGTGTAAAAGCACTTGGTGCCCGATTCCAGCGCACGGTAGATGGCAAATTCACCCACAACCGTTTTGCCAGACCCGGTAGGTGCGGCAACTAATACTCCATTACCTTGATCGATTGATTGACAAGCGGCAATTTGGAACGGGTCTAAGTCAAATGAGTATTGCTGAACAAACTCACCTACCAAAGTCTTGCTGAGCTCCGCACGCTCCTTGGCTGCTGCGTAACGTTCAGCAGCTGAGGCCATGGGCTCACTCTACGGCACATCTCGATCGTCGGGGTCGTCTAGTGGCGAAAGTTCATCGTCACCATAAACATCAAAATCCAGCCCAGCTGCCCGTCTTTTCCGATCGCGTCGGCGATCATTGAGCAATGAGATGCCTACTGCAATCAGAACCAATAAGAGAATAGGTCCAGCCAGCAGCGCAAGGTTGATGGGATCGCCCGTTGGCGTCGCAACTGCCGAAAAAACCAAAATAATCATGATGATCCAACGCCACCAGGAAACAAGCCTTTTGCCCGACAAAATCCCAGCAAAATTGAGCAGAACAATAAAAAGTGGAGCAAGGAAGCCAATTCCAAATACTAAGATTGTGCGTATGAAAAACGACAGATATCGATCCACAGAAACAATATTTTCCACATTCGCCGGCGTGAACCCCAAAAGAATCTCCAGACCCAACGGCAAAATCAAATAGGCTAATGTCACGCCCGCAGCAAATAGTGGAGTTGCAATGGCAACGAAACCTATTGCCCATCGACGTTCATTTCGGTGTAAGCCCGGTGTAACGAATCTCCATAGTTGGTAGAGCCACACAGGTGAACTGATCACGAGGCCGGAAACTGCAGCAACTTGTATTTGAAGAACGAAAGGATCGGCAACGCCGGTCAATGCCAATGTGACATCTTGTCCATCTGCCCGCGCCTGATCAATGACGTCAGTGAATGGCTCACTTAACCAGGCAAAGATTTCTGGATAGTAGATCCAGCCAATGACCATTCCCAGACCAATTGCCAAGCCACTCTTGAAAAGTCTGGAGCGAAGTTCCCTGAGATGCTCCGTGAGCGGCATGGCCACCGCTTCTTCACGATCCCGGATTGCCACCGGGCGTTGCTACCGTTCTTCAGATTCAGTGATTGGAGATTCGCTAAGACGCGCACCCTTCTCACTGGAATTCACAGCCTTTGTCTCACTTGTGGAGACCGAAGTTGCGTCATCAACGGACTTGGCAGAGTCGGATGAATCTGCCAACCCTTTTGTTTCAGCTTTGAAGATCCGTAATGAACGTCCTAGCCCGCGGGCGGCGTCAGGAAGTCTCTTGGCGCCAAAAAGTAGCAAGATTAGGGCAACTATGATCAGCCATTCCCACCCCTTAAGATTACTGAACATCTCCTACCTCACTTAGAATCGTCTGCTTAGAGAACGTTAACCTACATCCCGCTCGCAACTGAACAACCATATTCTTGCACGAACTTAGTCGCCAGAGGCTAACCATGCGCTTGAAGTCTATCGAGCCCCTCACGAATAGTGCTCACTAGTCGCTCGGCAATCTCTTGAGGCTCGATCACCTGCACCGAACCTCCCAGGCCAAGAACCCAACGAATCAGCCAGTCTTCACTGAGAAACGGTACTTTTATGACCATTGGGTCATCTGGATCCACATCTATCCAGTACTCCTCAGCAAGCCACCGTGCCGACTCGGATAAGCGAATGGTTGCCTGCGGCGCCATTTTTATCGCTTCGAGGGAGTTCGAATCTGTGGCGCCCTTCGGTCTCCCGGTTTCAAAATCACTGAGATGAGCAACTTGATCATCTAGCAGATGCGTGCCGCGAATGCGATCAAGTCTGAATAATCGGATGGCCTCCGCTTGATCACAAACTGCCTCAAGGTACAAGTTGTCATCAACTCTAAAGACTCGAATGGGTGACACCACCCGTTGAGTTACCGATTCGTCGCCGGCTAAATACTCAAACTGGATTTTTACGCCTTGGGAAAGACTCTCAGCAACCTGATTCTGAACATCTGGTTCAACATGGGACATTACGTGGAAGATGTTCTCGGTACTTTCATTCCCAGAAAGCCCGGTTGCTTGATCCAACTTTGCCGCCAGCATGCCGATTTCTTCACGGTCTGCGAGGCCAGGTAATTGTGACAAAAATCGAAGTGCCATCAAGTGAGCGGTAAGTTCATCGGCGGTCAACCGCATGGGAGCGCTAAGTGTTTGTGGATCCGTAACCCAGATATGTTCGCCATCGTAAAAATCAATATCGACTAGCTGATCCGGTCCGTAGCCAGGAACGCCGCACACCACCAGTTGGTATAGATCCGTGGTCAACTGGTCAACTGAAATTCCAAAATGGCCGGCAGTCTCCGTCAAGGTGATACCTGGACGGTGACTTAGCCACGGCACCAGCGCAAGCAGTCTGGGTAATCTGTCTTGAACATTTTCAGCCACCGTAGCCGCCTTCCATGTTAATCAGTGTTGAAGTAACGCTGTGGCGAAGCGCTGCTGGTTGAATACTGAGCACCTCAGGAAGTGATGTAAGTATCCATTCCACTAAATCCGATTGGGCTGCTGAAATTCTCAATGTGTCATGGTCCGCTAGGTTCTCAACCCACTGCGCATTCCTTCGCAGAGTTGCGCCGTGTGTTTTAGCAACGTCAATGACTGCTTCGATAATTTCATCGTCGTGCGGAAATGCGATACTCCGCACGATTTCCGACGAGGGTGGCGCAGTTGCAGTACGAGCAGTGACCACGACAGTTCCCTGAATTCGTGACAATCTAAAAGTTCTTTGATCATTGCGATCCTGATCAAAACCAACGGTGTACCACCGACCGCCGCGGCACACAATCGACCAAGGCTCAAAGGCCCGCTTCTCGGCCTCTTTGTCCAGAGGCTTGTAGGTAAATTGGACTACTCGACGTTCCCTTGCGGCCTTTAATAGTGGCAAAATTGCCGCCTCCCGAGCCCGTACCCTGGCCAAACCCGTTAGCGATCTGGAGATAGCTCCTACTGATTGGGGTGTGTCTGCCTCAACCGAGAAGGACTCGATTTTCCAAATGGCGGATCTTGCTGCTGGACCCAAAACTGCTTGGTCCCAGACCTCCTGGGTGACGCCAAGAATTTCCAACTCTCTGGCTGTGAGATGTAAATCGATCAGCCGATAATTGTCCTGAGATATCCGGTATCCAAGAACTTCATCGAATGCATTTGACACGGTAATTATTGGGATCCCCATGGAACGAAGTTCATCTTTGTCTCGTTCAAACATTCGTTCAAAGGACTCACTTGATGACTGAGAGTCGTAACCTGAAACGGATTGACGAATATCTTCTCGACTGAGTGGCCTCGCAGTTGCCATAAGCGCAAATACCAAGTTCAGAAGGCGCTCAGTCTTTCCGCGATTCACTGAATCATTCCTGAAAAGTCTCGTTAATGTGTGTTCAAAAGGTCAATGATGAAAACGAGGGTCTTCCCTGACAGTCGATGTCCACCTGACTCACCGTAGGCCAGTGCAGGTGGGATAACCAGTTGACGGCGACCCCCGACCCGCATGCCCGGAATGCCCTCTTGCCAACCTGCTATCAGGCCTTGAAGTGGGAATGAAATGCTTTCATTGCGATCCCAAGATGAATCGAACTGCTCACCTGTTTCGAATTCAACTCCGACATAATGAACATCGACTGTTGCACCCGGAAGCGCTTCAGCTCCATCGCCAACAATGATGTCGGTAATGACCAACTCCAACGGCGCTGGGCCGTCAATGAATTCGATTTCTGGCTTTGTTCTCTTATCCATATCTATTCCTTTGCGCTTATGAGTCGATCGAGACTAACTCCACAACAAAAATCAGAGTCTCATTGGGTTCAATTCCCGGTGGTGGATTGCTTCCGTAACCGAGATCACCAGGAATCTCCAAGAGCCGTCTTTCACCCAATTGCATACCGGGTACACCCTGTGTCCAACCTTCGATCAGGGCCCCTGGTGCCAACTGAAAAGTGGCTGGAGCGCCGCGGGACCAGGACGAGTCGAACATCGCTCCGGTTGCTTGACCAACTCCACAGTAGTTCACCGTAATTGTGTCTCCTACTTGAACGGAATCACCATTTCCGGGAATGAGATCCGAAATTCCCAGATCTACAGCGGGTTGCGAATCAGGCCCGACGCTGATTATGGGAGCCTCCACTCCTCCAATAATTAGTCCATTGACGGAAATGCCCTCTGGTGCACCTTCTTGGAGAACCGGGCCCGTGGAGAGAGCACAATCATTGACCGAATAGGTGCCGGTGGCGACCGGAGTATCTGAACTTTCAGCCCCCCCCGAACAACCTGCAAGCACAACCAAGATCCCGCTGAATGCGAAGACCACCTTATGAGAGACAACCTTATGAGAAACAACCTTATGAGAGACAACCTTATGAGAATTATTCACGGTATCAGACTATCTACAGAGTGGCGATCATGCGTTCAACCCGCTCATCGGTGTGTTGAAAGGGATCCTTGAGAAGGATTGTGCGCTGACCTTGATCATTGAGCTTCAGATGGACCCAATCAACGGTGTAATCGCGCTTGCGCTCCTGTGCTCGCTCGATGAAGTCACCCCTCAGCTTCGCGCGCGTAGTTTGAGGTGCTTGTGACTCGGCACGAGCAATATCACTCTCAGTGACAAAGGATTCAATCTCATTATTTCGTTCCAAGAGATAAAACAAACCCCTGCGCCGATTAATGTCGTGATATGCCAAATCTAATTGTGCGATTCGAGGACTGGTGAGATCCAGACTGTTCTTCTTCATGTACCGCTCAATGAACTTCCTTTTGATTATCCAATCAATTTCACGATCGACTAATCCGAAACTTTGAGCCTCAACCGCTTTAAGTGTTCGTTCCCACAAATCCATGGTTTTGCGGGTCACTGAATCAGTAATCTCGCGACGGCTAATGAAATCGGACACCTTGTCGAAATATTCCGCCTGTATTTGCAAAGCCGACAACTCTCGGCCATTGGCTAGCTTTACTGTTCTAGTGCCGGTGGTGTCATGGCTAATCTCTCGAATAGCACGAATTGGATTTGCCAGGGTCATGTCCCGAAGCACCACGCCCTCTTCAATCATCCGCAGAACCAAATGTGCGCTCATGACTTTAAGCATGGTTGTCGTCTCACTCATGTTGCTGTCGCCAACAATTACATGCAGCCGGCGGTAGAGGTCGGCGTCTGCATGTGGTTCATCTCGCGTATTGATAATTGGCCGTGAGCGCGTTGTGGCACTGGACACGCCCTCCCAAATGTGATCGGCTCGTTGGCTAATGGCATAGGTAGCTCCCCGTGGGGTCTGCACAACTTTTCCAGCACCGACAACTATTTGCCTACTAATCAAAAACGGGATGAATATTGACGCTAGCTGCGCGAAATCAGTATGTCGATCAAGGAGGTAATTCTCGTGGCAACCATATGAATTGCCAGCGGAGTCTGTGTTGTTCTTAAATAAGTAAACTTCGCCGTTGATTCCCTCTTGCTCCAGTCGTTCTTCGGCTTCTTGACTCAGTCCTTCAAGAATGCGCTCACCCGCTCGATCCTGAGCGATCAATTCGGGGATTTGGTCGCATTCGGCGGTTGCGTATTCGGGGTGCGAACCTACATCCAAATAGAGTCTTGATCCGTTCTTGAGAAATACATTGCTACTTCTCCCCCAGCTCACTACCTTTCGGAACAGGTACCGAGCAACTTCATCAGGGCTTAACCTTCTTTGTCCCTTGAATGTGCACGTAACGCCATATTCAGTCTCTATACCAAATATTCGTCGCTCCATGACTTCCTATTGGGTCATTTCAGCAATGCGATTACTGTTGAATCGGATGAAGGTTCTGTGCGAACGAGTTCTGTCCAATAACGCTACTTCAAGT
>CAITYI010000264.1 GCA_903896585.1 uncultured bacterium | reverse complement strand
CCGCAAGCGATCGCACGCTGCACAGAACGGCCGGGTGACGCTCGCGATAATCCCGACTGTTTCCGGGCCACCGTTAACATAAAACTCTTCGGCTGGCGCAGATCCTCGACTTGGCACCGGGGTCAATTCAAATTCACGTTCAAGTTCACTCTGAATTTCATCTGCTGTGACCATGACTGGACGAGCCCACAAGTCGCCAGCATCCAGTGGCATTTGCTCAATGAAACGAAGGTTCCAGTCATTGGCCAATGCATGTCGCAGGAGTGGGATTGCTTCATCGTCATTCACTCCCTTGAGCAGGACAGCATTAACTTTGAGCGGTGTAAGACCTGCGGCCTTGGCTGCCTCGATTCCGGTAATTACGTCATGGAATCGATCACGGTGGGTCATCTCCTTGAATCGAACAGGGTCAAGGGTGTCAAGTGAGACATTGACGCGCGCCAAACCAGCATCTTTGAGTTCCGAAGCAACCTCGGCCAACCGCAATGCATTTGTTGTCAGTGAAATTCGCGGGGGTTTGGGTAATTCATTGATTCGACGAACAACATCAACAATGTCCCGACGCAGGAGCGGTTCACCACCGGTCAGACGAACCTGAGTAATACCAGCATCAACACAAAGGCCAATTACAGTGACGAGTTCATCGGTTGTCAGGAGTTTTTCGTTGGCGATCCAGTCCGAGAAATCTGCAGGCATGCAGTAGGTGCAGCGTAGTGAACAACGGTCGGTCAATGACACGCGTAAATCACGATGCACCCGGCCGTAGGTGTCAACGAGCTGTTTAGTTTCCTTCACGCGCAATTCACCCACTCGTCAGTTCCATCGGCAAAAAACTGATGCTTCCACACGGGAAGTTTCTCTTTAATTAGGTCTACTAAAGCACCCGCCGCCGTGAAAGCCTCACTGCGGTGTGAACTAGCCACCGCAACTACCAATGCCGCTTGGCCGATGGGGATCTCCCCCACTCGGTGAACCGCGGCTATTGCAGTGACGCTGGAGTCTGCCGCAAAGTCACCGACCACGGTTTCCAAGACCTCCTGTGCGGATGGGTGAGCTTCGTAGGTCAAGGAAACTACTGAGCGCCCGTGGTCGTGGTCTCGCACATCTCCGCTGAACAAGACAATCGCTCCAGTGGTTGGATCACTCACCAACGCCTTTATGGCCTGAGCGTCAATCTCTGACTCCGTTACTTCGGCATGGTGAACAACAGCTGGCATAGTTCGCTCATTATGGTGGAGCATGGTCGATTTAGCCAATACAGCCGGTTTGGTTCTTGCCGCAGGTAGTGGCCAAAGATTCGGCGGGCCAAAAGCCCCATTCGTTTTCGAAGGCGAACGCCTTGTTGATCGTGGTGTGCGCCTGCTGCGCGAAGCCGGAATATTCAATGTCTTCGTGGTGCTCGGCGCTTGGGTTGGTGAAGTACCGCAGGCCACGGTGATTGAAAATCCTGACTTTTCCACGGGCATGGCCTCAAGTCTGCGCACGGGACTTGGCTTTCTATCAACCCACGAACCCCAAGTGGACCGAGTTGTTATAACTCTTGTAGATCACATTGGGCTCAGCACTGAAGCAATCACCCAAATTGCCGGTGGGCCGGGGAATCTCATGCAATCAACCTACGAGGGGGTAATTGGACACCCCGTTGTCATTGGGCGCGAGCATTGGCTGGCACTTATCAACGAAGTTACCGGTGATCAGGGAGCCAAGAATTACCTTGCGAGAAATAACGCTACTCAGATTGAGCTTGGGACTTGGGCCACCAATACCGACTTAGACCACAGACCATAGACCTGCGACCACAGGCCGCCGACCGGCCTAACGCATCACGCTATTTCTTTTGCCCTGTGCTCCCATGTACACGGTCAAAAGTTGAACGGTGTCCTCACTCTTATTGATCCCGTTGTAATTGGTTTTGACCGCTTGAATAAATGAGCTACCGGCTGG
>CAITYI010000263.1 GCA_903896585.1 uncultured bacterium | reverse complement strand
GCATATTCACTGGGCAGTGCGAAACTTGACGCGAACTGGATTCAGTGTTTACCCGGAGAGGAAGCAACCGCACTGGGTGCACTTGATCCTGAAGTACGCAATGCACTTAGCCAGCCTGGTGCCGTTGTACTTGTTGGTGAACGAGCCGCGACCATCCCTGGGGCCCTGACCGCTATCAGCGCACTGGTTGGCTCTACGGGTGCAAAGCTCGGGTGGATTCCGCGACGTGCGGGTGAACGGGGTGCCCTCGAAGCAGGTGCACTTGCCGGACTCTTGCCATCGGGTCGCCCGATCGAAGATTCCCAAGCACGTGCTGAGGTTGCAGCCGTGTGGAATGTGGAGGCACAATCCTTGCCACGCGCTGGCGTGACCGGCTCCGAACTCATTTCGGCGATTGCCAACAAAACAATCTCCGCCGTGCTCACCGGGGGAGTGCAAGCAACCGATCTGCCCGAAGGTGCGAAACTCCTTGCCGCATTGGAGGCCGCCGACTTCGTGGTAGCCCTGGATTCGCACCACTCTGAAATCACCGAGATTGCCGACGTTGTCTTTCCCGTGGCCGTTGTCACCGAAAAGGCCGGTACCTTCATGGACTGGGAAGGTCGCGCGAAACCATTTGGCGCAGCTTTCCGCGATTCACTCACCCTCCCCGATTCAGGGGTACTCGCCATGTTGGCAAGTGCGGCCGGCCACACGTGGACCGGTGACACCAGGGCATTGCGATCCGAACTTGCATCTTTGGCCACGTGGACGGGGGCCCGCGCGAGTGCACCCACGATTTCACCGGCTCCAACTACAGGTCAAACTCCGACACTGGCGTCCAGTGAAGGTGGCTTCACCTTGGCCACCTGGCGCCAACTACTTGACTCGGGGCTCATGCAGGAGGGTGAACCGCACCTGGCGGCAACCGCTCGACCCAGCGTGGCGCGGATTTGTGAACAGGATTACCGCGCACTGGGCTCACCGAGTGCCCTGACCGTGACCGGCCCGCACGGGAGTATCACCCTGCCCGCCGAGGTGGCCCAGATCGTGACCGGAACCGTGTGGCTACCCATGAACTCGCCAGACTCACATATATATACGCAATTGGGTTGTGGCTATGGCGCAGCGGTCAGCGTGAGAGCAAGTGCGCTTTCCGCACCCGGTATTTCCACAGGAGGTGGGGCATGAGCGGTTCCCAATTTGGGCTTTTCGGAACCGACCCATGGTGGCTGGTGATCCTCAAGGCAGTTGCCATTTTCGGCTTACTGGTATTGATCACGCTATTCACCATCTGGTGGGAGCGTCGCGTGGTGTCACGGATGCAAAACCGGATCGGTCCAAACCGAGTTGGCCCACAAGGTTTATTGCAATCTCTTATGGACGGTTTCAAACTTGCCTTCAAAGAAGAAATCATTCCGAAGTCGGCTCACGTTGCGGTGTACTGGATTGCGCCGGTTATTTCAGCGACCGCTGCATTCCTCGCATTCGCCGTAATTCCATTCGGTCCTACCGTGTCAATTTTTGGTGTGGAAACCCCGCTGCAGCTCACGGATTTCCCCGTTTCAGTTCTTTATGTTCTCGCCATTGCTTCCATTGGCGTGTACGGCCTGGTCTTGGCCGGCTGGTCATCCGGTTCCACCTATCCGCTCCTCGGCGGCCTGCGATCAACCGCTCAGGTTATTTCCTATGAAATCGCCATGGGACTTTCCTTTGTCGCGGTCTTCCTGTTCGCCGGTTCCATGTCAACATCGGAAATCATCACCAAACAGGAACCCATTTGGTTTGCCGTAATCTTGCTGCCATCGTTTCTTATCTATGTCACCTCCATGGTCGGCGAAACAAACCGCGCGCCATTTGATCTACCTGAGGCAGAAGGTGAACTCGTTGGTGGATTCCACACTGAGTATTCATCACTTAAGTTCGCCATGTTCTTCCTCGCCGAATACATCAACATGGTTACTGTCTCCGCCCTTGCGACCACCCTGTTCCTGGGCGGTTGGTTAGCGCCATGGCCACTATCCCTATGGGAGTCGGCGAATACCGGTTGGTGGCCGGTTCTCTGGTGGATCATCAAAGTTCAACTCTTTATCTTCATGTTTATTTGGTTGCGGGCCACCCTGCCGCGTCTGCGTTATGACCAATTCATGAAGTTCGGTTGGAAGGTTCTCATTCCGGCCTCACTGCTGTGGATTTTCATTGTGGGGGCGGCCCGCGTCTTCCGCAACGACGTCAGCGTGACCAATGAACAGTTACTGATTATCGGGGCAGTAATAATTGTGGTGCTTCTGGTTGGCTCCTGGCTGTTGCAAATTCGTTCAAATAAGAAGCAAGCACGTATTGATGCAGAGCTCGAATTCCGAGCCACTGAACCATTTGACCCCATGGCCGGTGGCCACCCGGTGCCACCCATGCCGGGACAGCGTTTTGAGTACACCCCCCGTCGAGTCATGGCAGCCAGTGCCGCCGTACAAGCGGGAACCGCAATTGGTGCGGGTGCGCGTGAAAGTGACCTCCCGAATGAGTCTGCAGAACAGGAGACCGACCATGCCTGAATTACCCGCAGCGGTTCGCGGATTCGGGGTGACTTTCGGCACGATCTTTAAAAAGGTTGTCACCGAGCAGTACCCCGAAGATGCCACGAAGTATCCGCCGAAACCCCGCTTTCATGGCAGACACCAGCTCAATCGCTGGGCCGACGGACTTGAGAAGTGCATTGGTTGTGAATTGTGCGCGTGGGCATGCCCTGCCGATGCAATTTTTGTTGAAGGTGCCGACAACTCAGATGAAGAACGCTTCTCTCCTGGTGAGCGTTATGGCCGGGTGTATCAAATCAACTACCTTCGCTGTATTTTTTGTGGTTTGTGTATTGAAGCTTGCCCGACCCGGGCACTCACCATGACCAATGAATTCGAATTAGCCGATTCCAATCGTGCTGATCTGATCTACGAAAAAAAAGATCTCTTGGCTCCACTGCTCCCCGGCATGATTGCGCCACCCCACGACATGGTTCCTGGTACCACCGATCGAGATTATTACGCAAACAAGATAACCGGCTCAGTACCAGAACAGCAGATTTCCGCAGACCGTGAGCGGGAGAACCTATGACCAATGTCGGTGAAGCAATAGTTTTTTGGATTTGCGGTGGACTTGCGGTGGTAGGTGCTCTCGGCATGATCCTTTCTCGCAAAGCTGTACACAGTGCCCTATTCCTAGCCATGACCATGATCAATCTGGCCGTTCTTTATATTGCTAATTCAGCACCTTTCCTTGGCATGGTTCAGATCATTGTGTACACCGGCGCAGTCATGATGCTTTTCCTCTTCGTGCTGATGGTTGTCGGTGTTGATTCATCTGATTCGCTGATCGAAACTATTCGTGGACAACGACTCGCAGCCATACTGTTCGGGATTGCACTGGGTCTGCTCCTTGTTGCCATTGTGGGTTCAGCAATTGCAGACATGCCTGACCGCGGTCTTGAAGAAGCCAATGCCGCTGCAGGTGGGAATGTTGAAGGGCTTGCCGTATTGATTTTCAGCGATTACCTGTTGGCATTTGAGGCGACCGCCGCATTGTTGATCACCGCGGCCATGGGCGCCCTGGTGCTCACCCATCGAGATCGGTGGCAGGCCAAGAAGACTCAGCGGGAGTTGTCCGAGGAGCGCTTCATGGTCGGCGCCGGTCACCCTGGCAATAAGCCCAGTCCGGGTGTTTACGCTCGCCACAACGCCGTCAACACTCCCGCAATCCTTCCCGACGGTTCACTTTCGCTGGAGAGTGTGCCCGCACCGGTGCGCGGTCGCGATGACTCACTCATCATTGATCACCGTCAAGTTTCCGAAATCGTGGAAATTACTGAGACCGGATCTGCGGACGGTGATGCCAAGTGAATCCATCCAATTACATAATTTTGGCATCCCTACTTTTCACAATTGGTGCTGTTGGTGTTCTCGTTCGCCGGAACGCGATCATTGTGTTCATGTCGGTGGAACTCATGCTCAACGCGGCCAATTTGGCGTTTGTGGCATTTGCTCGCATGAATGGAAACCTCGACGGCCAAACCGTTGCATTCTTCGTCATGGTTGTTGCGGCGGCCGAAGTTGTTGTGGGCTTGGCCATCATTGTGACCGTTTTCCGAACTCGACAATCAGCATCCATTGACGAACCAAATCTTCTCAAGTATTAGTGCGAACCAAGGAATAGGAAAAGACTGTGACCGTAATGCCTGTTGAGGGAGTTTTATCCCTTATTTGGCTTCTCATTGCATTGCCGTTAGCGGGTGCAGTAATCCTGCTGTTCACTGGCAGGCAGTCCAATAAGTGGGGCCCGTATTTGGGAGTCTTGACCGTTGTGAGTTCAGCCGTTCTCGGCATCCTCATGCTGATTGCCATGCTGGATCTTCCAGTTGAGGATCGCACCATTACCCAGGTCGCCTATCAATGGGTCTTTGCCGGCCAATTCACCGTCGATGTCGCTTTCCAGCTTGATCAACTCTCACTTGTGTTCGTTTTGCTGATCACAATCGTGGGCAGTCTGATCCACATCTACTCACTTGGCTACATGGCCCATGATCCAGATAAACGCAAATTTTTTGGTTACCTCAATTTATTTGTGGCCGCCATGCTTTTACTGGTATTAGCCAATAACTATCTCCTGCTCTATGTGGGCTGGGAAGGTGTGGGGCTAGCCAGTTACCTACTCATTGGTTTCTATCAAGCTAAGAAATCTGCCGCGGCAGCAGCGAAGAAGGCTTTCATCATTAACCGCGTTGGCGATGTAGGCCTCAGCCTGGCCATCATGCTGATGTTTGTGACCTTCGGTTCGGTCACGTTCTCAGATGTATTCGGCTCAGCAACAAATGCCAGTGAAGGCACCCTCACCGCACTGGGGCTACTACTCCTTTTGGCCGCAGCCGGTAAGTCTGCGCAGTTCCCGCTCCAAGCTTGGTTACTCGATGCCATGGAAGGACCGACTCCCGTTTCAGCACTTATCCATGCAGCGACCATGGTCACTGCCGGTGTGTATTTGATTGCCCGAAGCAATGTGATTTACAACAATGCCGAGATTGCGGCGACAGCGGTGATCGTGGTGGCCCTGATCACGATCTACATGGGGGCAGTTATCGCATCTGCAAAGGATGACATCAAGAAATCACTGGCTGGCTCCACCATGAGTCAGATTGGTTACATGATGCTTGCCGTTGGACTTGGTCCGATTGGCTATGTCTTCGCGATTTTCCACCTGCTCACACACGGTGTCTTTAAAGCCGGGCTATTCCTGGGTGCCGGCTCGGTGATGCATGGCATGAATGACGAAGTCAACATGCGCCGCTACGGTGCATTACGCACTGTCATGGTCATCACGTTTATTACTTTCATGGCTGGCTACCTGGCAATCATTGGTATTCCGCCGTTCTCCGGATTCTGGTCAAAAGATGAAATCGTGCATGCAGCGTTTGAGCGCAATGTGTTTATTGGCACAGCCACGGTTCTGGCGGCAGGTATTACTGGCTTCTACATGACCCGCATGGTGGCCATGACCTTCTTCGGCAAGAAGCGCTGGGAACCAGATGTCCATCCACATGAATCACCCAAGATCATGACAATTCCCCTCATTATTTTGGCTATTGGATCCACTCTCCTTGGCATGGCATTGCTGTTCTGGGGGAATATTGAATCGTGGCTGGAACCGGTTGTCGGCTATGAAAGTCAACCGACCCCGCTACCCACGAGCGCCTACATTGTCATCACATTGGTGGTGGTGATAATCGGTGCAATCATTGGCTGGATCACCTACGCCCGGCGGGAAGTCCCGATTGTCGCGCCGCGGGGTAATTGGCTCACTCGCGCTGCGCGTAAGGATCTGTACGGAGATGCCGTAAACCACGCAATCGTTGTCGCACCCACCAATTACGCGGCTCGATCCCTCGTGTGGTTTGACAGCCGTATCGTGGACGGTTTTGTTAACGGTTCGGCAGCGGTTGTCGGCGGGCTTTCTGGGCGACTGCGGCGCACTCAATCCGGATTCATTCGTTCTTATGCATTGTCCATGGTGGGTGGCGCGGTCTTGGTGATTGTCGCTCTAGTGTTGGTGAGGATCTAGTGAACAACTTTCCATGGTTGACCACCATCGGCCTAATCCCGTTGCTGGGCAGTGTGATTGTCATGTTGGTGCCCAAAGCGAATGCGGCTCTCGCAAAATCACTCGCCCTGTTTTTCTCACTCGTTACTCTGGGGGCGGTTATCGCCATGGCCCTTCAGTTCGAGGGAAATTCCACCGAGCAATTCCAATTCGCCGAGAGTTATTCGTGGATACCAGCATTCGGTATCAACTTCTCCCTCGGAATCGATGGCATTGCATTAGTCCTCATTGCCTTAGCGGCCACGCTCGTTCCCGTTGTCATTCTGGGCGGGTGGACCGAGGCAGCCAATGCCCAAGGAAGTGTGAAGGGTTACTTCGCCCTGATCCTCGTCCTCGAGACTCTCATGATCGGGGTATTCGCCGCAACCGACGTCTTCCTGTTCTACGTGTTCTTCGAAGCCATGCTCATTCCCGTTTACTTCATGATCGGGCGCTACGGCGGCCCACAAAGATCCTACGCTGCGGTCAAGTTTTTGATCTACAGCTTGGTAGGCGGACTACTCATGCTCGCTGCGCTCGTGGGTCTTTATGTAGTGTCCTATCAAATGACCGGTGTCGGGACATTTGATTTCACCACATTGGTTGGTCTGGATATTGATCCCGATATGCAGAAATTGCTGTTCATGGGTTTCTTCTTGGCATTTGCCATCAAGGCTCCGTTGTGGCCATTTCACACCTGGCTACCCGATTCGGCTGCCCAAGCCCAACCCGGTACCTCTGTTCTCCTCATTGGTGTGTTGGACAAAGTTGGAACATTCGGCATGCTTCGCTACTGCCTTGAGATTTTTCCAGACGCGAGTGAGTTCTATGCTCCGTTCGTCATTGCATTCGCAGTAATCGGCATCTTTTATGGTGCACTCGTTGCTCTTAAACAAACCGATATGCGAAGACTTTTTGCATATTCATCCATGTCCCATTTCGGGTTCATCATTCTTGGTATTTTCGTGTTCACCACCGTGGGTCAAACCGGTTCGGTGGTCTACATGGTGGCGCACGGTCTCTCCACCGCTGCGCTGTTCATGGGTGTTGGCTACCTCATGGCCCGTCGAAATGGTTCGGCGCAACTATCCTCCTTTGGTGGGGTCAACAAGGTCGCACCGGTGCTTGCCGGGTTCTTCCTGATCGCCGCACTTTCGAGTTTGGCCCTACCCGGCATGGTCTCCTTCATTGGCGAGTTCATGGTGCTCCTCGGAACCTTCCAGAAGTACATGTGGGTCGGTGCCATTGCCACCGTCGGCATTGTGATTACCGCTGCTTATGTTTTGCGGGTGTACCAAAAGACCATGACCGGTCCGCTCAATCCTGACCTGACCAACATGAAAGATCTCAATGGTCGGGAGATCGCCGCACTTGTTCCGGTGTCCATCATGATCATTGCCTTAGGTGTTTTCCCCGCGCCGCTACTCAATGTGATTGAACCTGCGGTTGATCGAATCATGATTACCGTGGGTGCGACCGATCCTGAAATTACGGTCGGCCTAGTGCCCAGTGCCGCAGCCGGAATAGAAGGGATTGTGGAGTGAATACCTTCGCCGCCCCCCTGATTGACTACTCAGCACTTGGTCCGATCCTGATCGTTGTCGTTGCAGCACTTGTTTCGGTTCTGATTGAGGCACTCGTTCCGCGTGGGGCCCGCCGCTTCCTGCAGGTCATTCTCACCTTCGGCAGTCTTGTCACTGCCTTCGTGTGGTTAATTTCCATCCGCAATACTCGAGTGATTACCGGCGACGGCGCCGTTGCGATTGACGGACCAGGCTTGGTCATGCAAGGAACAATTCTGCTTTTGGCAATCTTCGGCGCCATGTTGGTGTCCGAACGCTCCCTGGACTCCATGGGTGATTCCTTCGCTCCGCGAGCTTCCGCGCTCCCTGGCTCCGTTGACGAGCGGGAACTCGCTGCCCGCGGTCACACCCAAACCGAAATCTGGACGCTATACCTTTTCGCGGTCACCGGAATGTTGCTGTTTGTGGTTGCGAACGATTTACTGATCATGTTCGTGGCCTTGGAAATTATGTCCCTGCCGCTGTATCTGATGGTAGGCATGGCACGTCGGCGCCGGCTCCTGTCCCAAGAGGCGGCCTTGAAGTATTTCGTTCTGGGCGCTTTCGCTTCCGCATTTTTCATCTTTGGCGCAGCACTTGTCTATGGCTACACCGGCACTATTTCATTGCCAGAGATTTCCGAGAGCATCTCAGCCACCACGGGGGAGACCGGCTTAATTCTGATCGGCCTGGCCATGCTGCTTGTTGGATTGTTCTTCAAAGTGGGTGCCGTCCCATTCCATCAATGGACCCCCGATGTTTATCAAGGCGCACCAACACCCATCACCGGCTTCATGGGTGCAGCCGTCAAGGTAGCGGCCTTTGGTGCCCTCATGCGGTTGCTTTATGTGGGCTTCAGCGGCATGCAGTGGGATTGGGAAATCATCATTTGGATAGTTGCGATCCTGAGCATGGTGGTGGGTTCACTTATTGCTATCACCCAGAGTGATATCAAGCGAATGCTGGCCTACTCGGCAGTGGCTCAGTCTGGCTTCATTCTGGTGGGTGTTGCCGCCTCGACCGCGGCAGGTATTGCGGCAGTCATGTTCTATTTGATCGCATATGGTTTTGTCACCATTGGCGCTTTTGCCGTGATCTCCATGGTCCGGGATTCATCTGGTGAAGCCACCCACCTGTCCAAGTGGGCCGGACTGGGCAAGAAATCACCCATGGTGGCTGCGGTCTTCAGTATTTTCATGCTTTCCTTGGCGGGTATCCCGCTGACGAGTGGTTTTGTGATCAAGTTCAGCGTGTTCGCTGCGGCCATTGAGGCCGGTGCGACCTGGCTGGTTTTGGTCGCTGTCGGGGCCAGCGTGATTGCCGCTTTCTTCTATGTCCGGGTAATTGTGGTCATGTTTTTCTCCGATCCAACTGAGAACACGGCCACCGTGGCGATCCCATCTGCCTTCACCACAATCGCTCTGGCGGCCGGAGCCACCATCACCGTGGTACTGGGAATTATCCCCGCCCCACTGATCGATTTGGTATCAAATGCCGGCATATTCATTCGGTAGTACCTTGGTCACATGATCGGGGCATTCGAGTCGGTAGATCCAGCCCTTGAGAGGCGTATTTCCACGAAGCTGGATCTCGTTGAGCAGCAGCTCCTTTCGTCTGTCCACAGCGACTATCCGTTTGTGACCGAAACTTCAAAGCACCTTGTTGTTGCAGGTGG
>CAITYI010000262.1 GCA_903896585.1 uncultured bacterium | reverse complement strand
GTTTGTGGGGCCGGTTGCCCACCCAACTTTCCAGCCGGTGAAGGAGAAACTCTTGCCGCCCGAACCAACGGTGATTGTTCTTTCGGACATTCCCTCGAGGGTGGCGAATGGCACATGTTGGTGACCGGGAAACCACAGATGTTCGTAGGCTTCATCGGAAATCACAATCAGGTTGTGCTCGATCGCGATATCGGCGATCCCCTGCATTTCGGTTGGCGTAAATACAACTCCGGTGGGGTTGTGCGGTGAGTTCATGAGCAGAATGCGAGTGCGCGGCGTAATAGCGCCAGCAAGTCGTTCGATATCTGGGCGCAACCGACCATCTGATGTCTCCAAGAACGGAACACCAACAGGAGTGCCACCGGCGAGGTCAATTCCGGCGCGGTACACGTCAAATGCCGGATCAAAGAACACGACTTCATCGCCTTGTTCAACAAGGGCCAATAAACTTGAGGCGAGTGCCTCAGATGCTCCCGTTGTCACGACGACATCTGTATCCGGATCTACGTCAATGGAGTAGAACCTCTTTTGGTGGGACGCTATTGCTTCGCGCAGGGCTGGGAAACCATTCGCGGGTGGGTACTGATTTCCTTCGCCAGATTCGATTGCGTGCATGGCTGCATGTTTGAGTTCCATCGGTCCATCGGTGTCGGGAAATCCTTGGCCCAAATTGACCGATTGGGTTTGGGTTGCAATCTTTGACATTTCGCCGAATATCGAGATTGCGTGCGGTTGCATGCGTTCAACCAGGGGGATCTGATCTGTGGGGAAATTACTCACAGCGAGAGAGTAACGTGGGGAACATGGTTGTACCCGCGCATTGCGAACTCCCACCGGAATGGGAGCCCGTTCTCGCCCAAATTGCCGCAACCGCTGACCAGTCCGATCGCTTTGGTGTACCGCGAAGCCATTTCAGCAACCTTGCGCGGGTAGGAGCGCATGGGGTGCCGGGTGGTGTTGATCAATGGCGTGAAGTGATCGAGCGAATTGCCGGGGCGGATGCCAGCACCTGGTTTTGTTGGGTTCAACACCAGTCGCCATTGCGCACACTTGAGTCGGGTGGAAACCAACCTGAGTCTTGGGCCATTCAGCAGCGGTGGCTAGAGGGACTTCGGTCAGGTGAGTTTCTGGCCGCGGTCGCTTTCGCCCATGTGCGCCGACCAGGCCCGGTCAATCCGGTTGCACGGGAAATCAAAGGCGAATGGCAACTTGATGGATCACTTGACTGGGTCACCAGTTGGGATATTGCCGATGTCGTCATGATCATGGCTCTCACCGAAGACAAATCACAGATCATTACGTTCTTCATTCCTACGAAAGACTTCGAGCGGGTTATTTCTGGGAGCGAGGTGGGCGATCCACTGGAGTTGCTTTCCATGTCGGGCACACACACTCGACCGATTCGATTTGATCACTCAGTGATTCCACGGGACTTCCTGTTCAGCGCACGTAGCTTTACCGAATGGCAAAAGTCAGACGCGCGAAAGACGCTGGCACCCAATCTCGCTGCAGTGGGCCTGGCCCGGGCAGCAATTGATGAATTGGAAGCTATTGGAATTTCTCGGGTGAACCCGGAAATCCTCC
>CAITYI010000261.1 GCA_903896585.1 uncultured bacterium | reverse complement strand
TGGCGATCCAAAAGGATTATTACCCGGGCGCGGGGCCGGGCGTGCCATGCCGGTGTTTCCGCCAAATGGGTTATTGCCTGGACGCGGTGCGCCTGGCTTTGGTGCGGGCCGAGCCGCTGGGCGAGGCCCCGCTGTCGCGGGGGATGTAGGCGCCGAAGATGTAGGCGCCGAAGATGTAGGAGTAGGACCGGTGGTAGTTGCCGGCTCGGCAGTTGGTTCCGCCTGAGTCGCTGGTGCTTTCGGGTTCGCACCCTCTCGGGATACTTCTGCTGCTGGAGCTGACATCTTGGCCGCGGCAGTATCTTCTAGTGTCGGTTCGGTCGTCTTACCGGACGCATCAGTTTGTGTCTCTACGGATGAACTTTGGGAACTAGGTTCCTCGGACTCAGATGCGACCGACTTCTTGACTGCCTTTTTGGCCGCCTTTTTGGCTGGCTTTGCCTCGGCAGGAGGTAATGCTTCTTTGAGGCGTCGAGCTACCGGAGGCTCAATGGTCGAGGATGCCGAGCGAACAAATTCACCCATGTCTTGGAGTTTGGCTAGGACCGTCTTACTGTCATAGCCAAGCTCTTTTGCGAGTTCATAAACCCGAACTTTTGACACAACTCTCCTGTCTTGGTTCGGGCGCTTTCGTCCGAACCGTTACTGAGCGCGCTGCACTTTCATGCCGGCACGCTCATGTGAAGTTCCTCATGAGGAGGTAATCATTTTCATGTTCACGGTGATCCTTATGGTGGACTGCGGTAGGACGTTAGGTGGCTGCGCTGTCAAGTGCTGACAGCAAGACCGCTCCAACGCCATCCAAATCTACCGGATGAGTAAGTCGAAGGCGCGCTTGGACCCTCCGCAGGGCCAGTGAAAGGCATGATTGGTTGGCATGGGAGTAAGCCCCACGACCCGGCAAAGCCCTTTGGGAATCCATCAGAATTCCATTTCCGTGAGCATTTGGAACAAACCGAATGAGTTGTTGGAAGGGCGCCCGCTGCCTACACCCGATACACGTCCTGAGGTGGGATTTCTGGGCAGTGACTGAATTACCCATGCTCTGGCGACGGGTCTGATTCAACAGGTGGTACCTGATCACTTGCTGCCATTGCTTGAGCATCCGATCGGATATCGATTCGCCACCCGGTTAACCGGGCAGCTAGACGCGCATTTTGGCCTTCGCGGCCAATCGCCAATGACAGTTGATAATCGGGGACCACAACTCGCGCACTGCGGGTTGCCAGGTCCACAATCGTGACCGAGGATACCTTCGCCGGGGACAAAGCTTGCGCGATCATGTTCGCCGGATCGTCACTGTGGTCGACAATATCGATCTTTTCGCCCCCCAACTCACTCATGACCTGACGAACGCGTTGACCAAGTGGACCAATACACGAGCCCTTTGCATTGACATCAGGTTTGTGAGAGCGAACAGCAATTTTTGACCGGTGTCCGGCTTCTCGGGCAATAGCGGTGATCTCAACCGTGCCATCGGCGATCTCAGGAACTTCCAAGGAGAAAAGGGCCTTGACCAAATCAGGGTGAGTGCGTGACACGGTGATGATCGGGCCTTTAAAACCACGTCGCACACCTGTGACCAGACATTTAATTCGCTCACCGTGTGCGTATACCTCACCGGGAGCTTGTTCCTCTGGCGGCAAATTTGCCTCAATTTTGCCAAGGTCAACTCGGATCATGCGTGGATTGGTTCCCTGTTGAATTACCCCGGAAACGAGATCCCCTTCCCTACCCGTGAATTCGATCAGCGTGGCGTCACCCTCGGCTTCACGCAATCGGCCAAGTAGCACCTGTCGAGCCGTGCTCGCTGCCACTCGGCCAAAATTCTCCGGAGTATCGTCAAATTCGGCTCCAAATTGGACCGGCGAATCTGGGTCTTCGCGTGGTAATTCTTCCCGAGCCCACACGGTGACGTGACCGGTCTTCCTATTTAACTCAACCCGTGACTGCATAGATGAGCCCGGAGTGCGTTGATATGCGACAAGTAATGCCTGTTCAATACTTTCAACGACGAGTTCCAGTGACAGGTTCTTTTCTCGAACCAATGACTTTAATGCACTGACATCAATATCCATGACTACTCCCCACGGTTGAATTCAACTTGGACAACAGCATGTTGTATTTGGGACAACGGTATTTGCTGGGTTTCGCCAGCCGCATTGGTCAACGAGATGACATCACTTTCTGCCGCAGTGACACGAAGTTCGAGCGGTGATTCTGAATCCAGTGTGTTGAATTTCACGAGGTGACCAATTGCTCGTCGCCAATGCCTTAACTCAGTGAGAGGACGATCAACACCGGGTGAACTCACCTCTAGGACAAAGGGGGTGTCCTCCGAATCGACAATCAGATCCAAGGATTCAGACAGTTCCCTACTGATGTCAGCAATGAGATCCAGATCTACTCCACCGTCACGATCAACGGTGACCCTGACCACTTCGCGGCGACCCGCGCGAGTAATGGAAAAATCCTCAAAATCAACATCGGCTTTGGCGCACACCGAAATGGCTGCGTCCCGGCATTGATTGATGGGCAATCCCATGGGTGTTCACCAATTCCTGTTGTGTCGAGCAGTTGTGTCGAGCAATTATTTCTAGCAGGTATTTCGAGCAGGGCAATCGTGGTTCTCGGTGCTGCTGATTAAGGCGCAATTCGGAGGCGATCTTCCGCCAACGTCACATCAACCAGGTGTCCCAGACTAGCCGAATGATGAGCACCGCCACAACTCCCAGAAAAACTACCCTTACGAAGGAACTCCCGCGTGAAATCGCGATTCGGGCACCTAAAAATGCCCCCGCGATGTTGAAGGCAGCCAGCAGCAATCCCAGCAGCCACAGGATTGAGCCCGTGAAACCAAAAACAATCAAGGCCGCGGCGTTAGTGCCAAGGTTTACAAATTTCGCAGTTGACGAAGCCATCAGAAACGAATAACCAAGGATCCCCACCAAGGCGACCAAGAGAAAGGAACCAGTCCCTGGACCAAAAATACCGTCATAGAACCCGATGACGGCTCCCACAATGATGGCAGCAACATAGTGTTTTTGTGATCCCTGCCACCGGAGAACGGTTACCGATCCAAGTACAGGTGTCAGTAAAATCCAGATCCACACAATCGACAGGGCGATTATGGCGCCGGATGCAAAAAATCTCGTCGGCACCAGATGCGCAGACCACGCACCCAATCCCGCAAATGCACCGGCAACTATTGCCATGGGGATAGCCGTTTTCCAGTCTGGTGCTATGTGTTTTACATAAGTTCTAGCAGCAGTTGCGGTACCAAAAATACTGGACAACTTGTTCGTGGCGAGTGCGTTCACTTCTGACCCCGCAGGTAACGCGATCAGAAGCGCGGGCAGTTGAATCATGCCTCCGCCACCGCTAACGGCGTCGATCCAACCTGCCGCCGCAGCAGCTACACACAAAAGGACAATCGTCCAAATATTTAAGTCGTACATATGTGACGAACACGGGCAACTGCATCTACAAGTTCGATATCTTCACGAACTCCTGTACCCCTGTCCTTAACTTCAATAACACCACGTTCCAAGCCTTTCCCCACAACCACAATTGTAGGAATACCTAATAGTTCAGAGTCATTGAATTTAACCCCGGGTGACACACCCACCCGATCGTCAAGGATCACGCGCAGTCCAACGGCATCCCATTGCTCCGCAAGATCTTCTGCGGTGGTAATAATCTCTTCAGATTTCCCAGCCGCCACCAAATAGATATCAGCCGGAGCCACTTCTCGAGGCCACACCAAACCTCTTTCGTCGTGATGTTGTTCTGCTATTGCCGCAACAGCCCTGGAAACTCCAATTCCGTAGGAACCCATGGTGACCGTGACTAACTCACCGTGTTCATCCAGCACCCGCAGCCCCAGTGCTTCCGCATATTTTCGACCTAACTGAAAAATGTGCCCAATCTCAATCCCTCGAGACATGCGTAACTCGCCTCCACACTCACTGCAGATATCGCCATCTCTTACTTCGGCTACATCAATCACGGAATCGGAAGTGAAATCTCGGCCATACACAAGATCAAACACGTGCTTGCCGTGTTGATTAGCTCCCGTGATCCAGCGCGTGCCCGAAACAATACGAGGGTCAGTGCGAAACTCAATTCCACTCACAGATTCTTTGCCCAACACTCCAGGACCGATATAACCTTTGGCAAGGGATGGGAACTTCTTGAAATCCGCTTCCTCAAATGGTCTCGCAGTAAGTGGATAGATTGCCGCCTCCAGCCGACGCATATCAACTTCACGATCGCCTGGAATTCCAATTGCCAGCGGCTGTTCATTCCCTTCAGCATCGGTGAGTACAAGTAACAAGTTTTTCAGGGTATCTGAGGACTCCCACGAACGGTCATCGCGACGTAAGTCGGCACGCTCATTTGAAATTGCAACCAAAGAATCAATCGTTGGCGTATTCGGGGTGTCTTCAACATGGGAAGCAGGCAACTCGGCAGGTAGATCCATGCTGTCATCCCACTTGGCGGCAGGGATGACTACTGCTTCTACATTCGCCGCATGGCCACATGAACAGCGAACATAGGTATCTTCGCCAACTTCAGAGGGTGCAAGGAATTCCTCACTCAAAGACCCGCCCATTGCTCCCGCCATGGCCGACACGATGACATAGGAAAGACCCAGACGATCAAATGTGGATATGTAGGCATCGCGATGCCGTTTGTATGACAACTCCAAACCTTCATCGGTGACGTCAAATGAATACGAATCTTTCATGACAAATTCTCGGCCTCTGAGAATGCCAGCACGCGGGCGAGCTTCATCTCGATATTTTGTCTGGATCTGATAGATGACTAATGGGAGGTCGCGGTAGGAGGAATACTCCCCCTTCACCATGAGTGTGAACATTTCTTCGTGGGTTGGTCCCAAAAGGTAATCGTTTTCTCTGCGATCTTTTAACCGGAAGAGATTGTCTCCGTACTCGGTCCACCTACCCGTTTCTTCATAAGCCTCACGCGGTAGGAGCGCAGGGAAATGAACTTCCTGGAACCCGGCTTTATCCATTTCGTCGCGGACAATTTTCTCGACATTTCGATATACGGTGTACCCCAGCGGGAGCCAAGAAAAAATCCCCGGAGCGATTCGCCGAACATAACCACCTCTCACCAAAAGTTTATGGCTCGGCACCTCGGCGTCGGCAGGATCGTCACGCAAAGTTCGCACAAACATTGCCGACATTCGAGAAATCACATCTGCCTCACTTCACTCTTGTGTCAACTGCTTGTGGTGGGTCACTTGGGTGTGGCCCGAGAATAGCGGCTGCCCTCCGTCTCACCTGAGACTCACCTGAGATCGGACTAAGTCGAGTCCTGATGACCTAAAAGAGCACGGTTGCAAATGTCGCACACTCACGAAATCCAATGGTCGAATATGTTCGGTGAGCCGCAATATTGAAATTATTGACATAGAGAGTGACTACGGGGGCTACTTCTCGTTGCACATGATCAACTACGGCAGCCACCGCCGGCCCGGAAATGCCTTGCCCCCGTAAATCAGGAGCCACCCACACACCCTGCAGTTGGGCAACCGTTGGGGTGGCAAAACCAACTTCTGCCTTAAAGATTACCCGGTTACCTTCAATTATTGCGTAAGCGTTTCGCTCTGCAATCACCTCGGCCACGCGGCGCTCATACTGAGCCTGACCACCGTTGAGAACAGGAGAGACGCCAACTTCCTCCGTGAACATGTGGATCGAAGCGGGAAGCAAGATGGAGAGCTCAGTAGGCAATACCTGGCGGACTCTTTGGTCACGTTGTCCCTGGGCGGGCGAGTCAATAACCATGAAAGGCTGGGTATCGCGAATCTCTCGCGGTCTCCCCCACACTGCGGAGATGCGATCCCACAAATCAAGGACCTCATTTTTATTACCTAACAAAGATGAACTTCGACGACCGGTCCGAATTAGCTCGGCAGCAAAAAGTTCCCGTGATCGCTCCGTTGTATTGACCGGCACAATATTGGCCCCCACAAAAAGTAGCGACTCTAATCCTGAATCTGTATAAAACCCCCAAAGGCCGCCACCAATTTTCCAGTGGTGTTCCAGGCCAAGTGATATTCGACTCGCAACGAATGCGTTAGTGAGTGGTTGGGATTGGGTGAGTTCTAGCGCACGAGGTAACTCATGCTGGGAGAGTACTTTTACCCACCCAGATCGAGCACTCTCTCGATCGGTAACAACTTCGGCGGTCACAGTGTCACGGTACTAGGCGGTGATCACCGTGGGGGCACCTTCACCGCCAATGGATTCCGCTAGTTTCATGGCCTCTTCGATGAGCGTCTCCACGATTTCTGACTCCGGAACGGTTTTGATCACTTCGCCCCGAACAAAGATCTGCCCCTTCCCGTTCCCAGAGGCAACCCCGAGATCGGCCTCGCGCGCTTCGCCAGGACCGTTCACCACACATCCCATAACGGCCACGCGTAGGGGGACGTCAAGCCCTTCCAGTCCAGCCGTTACTTGCTCGGCAAGGGTGTAGACATCGACCTGTGCTCTTCCACAGGAGGGACAGGAAACAATTTCAAGCCCACGTTGGCGCAAATTGAGCGATTCCAAAATGCCGATACCAACTTTCACTTCCTCAACCGGGGGCGCGGAGAGCGAAACTCGAATGGTGTCTCCTATCCCGCGTGAGAGCAGGCCACCGAATGCAACAGCTGACTTTATGGTTCCTTGGAAGGCCGGACCAGCTTCGGTTACCCCAAGATGCAGTGGGTAGTCACATTGTTCAGCTAGCTGCATGTACGCCATCATCATGATTACCGGGTCATGATGTTTCACCGAAATTTTAATATCCTGAAATCCATGTTCTTCAAAAAGCGATGCCTCCCACAATGCAGATTCAACGAGGGCCTCGGGAGTGGCCTTCCCATATTTCTCCAATAGCCGCGGATCTAAAGAACCGGCATTCACGCCGATACGAATAGGGGTTCCGGCATCTTTCGCTGCGCGAGCGATCTCACCCACTTTGTCATCAAACTTCTTTATGTTTCCTGGGTTCACCCGCACCCCGGCACAACCAGCATCGATTGCTGCAAAAACATATTTGGGCTGAAAATGAATATCCGCTATCACTGGAATGCCTGATTTCCTAGCAATCTGTGAAAGCGCATCAGCATCATCTTGACTCGGAACTGCAACACGAACCGCTTGGCATCCCGTAGCCGTAAGTTCGGCGATTTGTTGCAAAGTTGCATTGATGTCGGCGGTCAAGGTGGTGCACATGGATTGAACACTCACCGGAGAGTCTCCACCGATTACCAGTGGTTTGCTGTGGTGTTTTAAGGTCAGGGATCGGGTTTTGCGACGAGGCGCTACCACTGGTGGAGGTAACGCGGGAATTCCGAGGTCAATGCTCACAGCACCATTATCGAGCCTAGTGATCAACCTAGCGAGATGGGCTTGACTAAATCCGCCCAAATCACGACACCACCCATAACAATGAGGATTCCAGCCACTACATAAGCGACGGGGAGCAAGCGGGCGGTGTCTACCGGACCCGGGTCGGGCTTGCCTCGAACTCGAGCAATCTGTCGTTTCACGGATTCATAGGCCGCCCCAGCAACATGACCTCCGTCCAATGGCAGAACTGGAAGTAGGTTGAAAAGGAAGAGGAAAAGGTTCAAGGACGCCGCGAGTCCTAAAAACGTGGCGATCTTTGATACGACCGGGGAATCCATAGCAGCGATTTCGCCGCCCAACCGACTTGCACCAACTACCGACACCGGACCGTCCATGGCTCGATCACCTCCACCAATCAGAGTGTCAGTTACCAATTCATAGACACGTATCGGCAGGGAGATGAGCGCTTCTACCGATCGCACCGTGAGGTCCCACATGAATGCCGGAACGGCTGCGATGGACTGGCGTTCGTACTCAAAGCTGGGGCGCATTCCGAGGAATCCAACTGTTTGAATCTCCCCGGTTTCCATGCCCGTTTCGTCGTAGACCGGGCGAGTTACCTCAGCGACAACCAGAGGGAGTGTCAGTATTTGACCCATTCTGTCCACCGTCACAGTGGTTTCGGCTCCCGGATTTTGGGAGATCCAACCGCTCACCTGTTCCCAATCGGTTGCCGAAAAGGAATCTACCGCAATGATTCTGTCCTCAGAAGTCAAACCAGCGCTGAACGCAGGGGTTGGGTTTGTCCCCTCTGGGCAAATCCCCGAAGGTAATGCTGCACCCGTGGGCTGTTCAACACTCGGTGTGCAGGGCACGACAGCGGCCACTGAAAGCGTGGGCTGAGGAAGTCCGATCCCAACCAGAACAATCCCGAAAAGAACAAATGCGAGCACCAAATTCATGGTGGGCCCGCCCATCATGATGATGATTCGCTTGTGCACCGGCAATTTGTAGAACAAGCGGTTTTCATCGCCCGGTTGTATTTCATCAAATGACGCCGATCGTGCTTGAGCCACCATTGCGGCAAAGCGACCGGTAGACATGGCTCTGGTTTTGCCATCAGGATCATCTTTGGCTGGCGGCAACATGCCAATCATCCGAATGTACCCACCCAGAGGAATCCATTTAATTCCGTATCGGGTCTCACCACGCACGGTGGACCAAATAGTTGGACCAAATCCAACCATGTAGTCAGGGACCCGTAAGCCGAATTTTTTAGCTGGCACGAGATGGCCAACTTCATGGAGTGCAATGGACAATGCAATGAGCAAGGCGAAGAGGACGATGCCAATCAGTTCTAGCATGCGATCACAATCTCCTAAACCAGTATTGGTGCATAGGGGTAGAGGATTCCTCTTTCAATTCTTGGCTAACTCATGCACTCTAACCCGAGCCCACGCATCCGCCTCTTGGACGCTTTCCAGTGTAAGGCTGTTCCCTGACAGATGACCTGATTCCAAGTGTTCATAGAGGGCCCGTTCAATGAAGGGAACAATAGATGTGAACCCAATGGCCCCTTGGAGGAATAGGCCCACGGCCGCTTCATCGGCTCCGTTAAAGACAGCAGGCGCACTTCCCCCGGCCTCACCTGCGATTCGGGCTAGAGAGATGGCCGGGAAAGCAACGTGATCCACGGGAAAAAAGCTCCATGAAGAAGCGGTGGACCAGTCACATGGCGGCGCTGCATCTGGAATTCTCGATGGTGAGCCCAATCCCCAGGCAATAGGTATCCGCATATCAGGTGGACTCGCTTGGGCAATAGTTGAACCATCGATAAATTCCACCATGGAATGAACAATTGACTCAGGATGGATCACGACATCAATGTGGCTGAACGGAATATCAAATAGTAAGTGCGCCTCAATTATTTCGAGTCCCTTATTCACCATGGTTGCCGAATTTATGGTTACGAGAGGTCCCATTTTCCAGGTGGGGTGAGCTAACGCTTGTTCCACGGTGACCTCATGCAGTTGATCTGTGGTGAATCCCCGGAAGGGACCGCCACTGGCAGTTAAGATCAGGGACTTAACTTCGGATTTCTTACCCGCCAGCAAGCATTGAGCTAGTGCAGCATGCTCGGAGTCCACCGGAGTAATTTGACCGGGCTGGGCAATTGAGCGAACAAGGTCACCACCAATGATCAGGGACTCCTTGTTAGCGAGCGCCAGCCGCGCCCCCGATCTCAGGGCCTGCAATGTCGGAACCAACCCGGCGGCGCCGGCGATGGCATTCAGTACGACGTCGGCGCCCACCTCCGCCAGGATTCCTGAGGAATCAGGTCCAATCACAAACTCTGGCGTTGCGGCCTTTCCTGAGGAGTACCCGTTTTCCTGTGCGTAGGCCAACACTCGCATTTGAACATCCTGCGCACAGGTTCCCAGGGAAATTCCAACATACTGCGGCAAAAATTCATTCACCTGCTGGGCAAACAACTCAGCATTAAGTCCAGATGAACTCAAGCCAACGACCCGAAATGAATCAAGATTGCGTCGAATAATGTCCAAAGCTTGTTGACCAATGGATCCAGTACTTCCCAAGATCACCACATTGGTCACCGCTGGACTGGAAGACATGGGCTACTTGGTATTACGCGTTGGTGCAATATCGAAAAAACTTTGTCCAATTCGAAGTACCTGTGGATCGGTTAAGTCGTCGATGTCAACACGCAGGTCCCCGAGAATTCGCGTAGTGAGATCGGAGTAGTGCTTTTCCACATAAGCGAGGAATTTGTGGGAAGCATTAGCTTTTCCATTTCCGTGCCCGAGCAGGATCACTGCGGAGGCTCGCTCCAAAACAATCGCAATGGATTTCCAGTATTCATCGCTGGGTGTGCGGTAATCGCCCTCAACATTATTCGCTTTGGTGTGGAGCTTTCTCGTGAACCCACGTGGATCTTCGGCCACCACGCGCTCTGGTCGACCCGCGGAGTCTCCCTCGAGGGCAAAAACCCGCGTCTGGTGATAATCGATTGCAGCCACCGCCAACTTCCCGCGAAGGTCTATTTCATTGAATTCATCGTGCTGTGCCATTGCAATCTCCTATTGGTCGAATCCGGCGGCTTTGATCATGCGGCGCAAATCTGCGATTTGATCCATGGACAGGTCTTTGTGATTTGGGTCAAAGACTTCGCTGTCTCCTCCGAAAGAAAGTTTGACTTTACCGTCGTGGCGCTGATCCACCGTTCCCAGAGCCTCAACAAGATGAATGACATCCTTCCACTGAAGGTCGTGACTTGTGGGGTGGGCCATCAGCCTCTCTAATGTGGTGCGTTGATGGTGGTTAATGTGGACGCCATTGATTTCATGTGAATCGCTCATATATCAAGTGTACGGCGGCGCTCACAAGGTTTAAGATCAGGCAGAGCAACCCAGCAACCTTTGAGGAGATCCCCATGACTCTCGCACCCGAGCGTGTCGTAAATGGTGTTGAGCAACAACGATTGTTGGTGACCGAAATACCTGGGCCACTGTCTCGGGGGTTGCTTGCCCGTAAACAAAATGCCGTGTCAGCAGGGATTGGAGTAGGTCTACCCGTTTTCATCACCAAGGCAGCCGGGGGCATTCTCATCGATGTAGACGGTAATTCGTTAATTGATCTGGGTTCAGGAATCGCGGTCACGACAGTGGGTAATGCCAATCCCGAAGTTGTCCGCGGTGTTCAGGATCAAGTTGCTAACTTCACCCATACATGTTTCATGGTGACGCCCTACGAAAGTTATGTGCAGGTTTGTGAAGCTTTGAATCGCCTAACTCCCGGTGATCACGAGAAGCGATCAGCACTTTTTAACTCCGGCGCAGAGGCCGTGGAAAATGCCGTGAAAATTGCTCGTGCCTACACCAAGCGCCAGGCGGTAGTTGTCGTCGAGCACGGCTATCACGGACGAACCAATTTGACCATGGGCATGACCGCGAAGAACATGCCTTACAAGCAGTCATTCGGTCCATTTGCCCCGGAGATTTATCGAGTTCCCGTTTCTTATCCGTATCACGATGGTCCGCATACCGGACCGGAGGTTGCAGCGTGGGCAACATCCCGGATCGACAAAGAACTGGGAGCAGCCAATGTTGCTGCAATTGTGGTGGAACCGATTCTGGGCGAAGGTGGATTTATTGTGCCGGCACCCGGTTACTACAAGGCGCTTGCTGATTTTGCAAACAGTCACGGGATTGTCTTTGTAGCCGATGAAATCCAGTCGGGGTTCTGCCGGACAGGGAACTGGTTCGCTTCAGAATTTGAAGGAGTGGTTCCTGATCTGATCACCACCGCAAAAGGTATTGCTGGCGGCATGCCACTGGCAGCCGTTACTGGCCGTGCCGAAATCATGGACTCTGTGCACGCCGGTGGGCTGGGCGGTACGTACGGTGGAAACCCGGTGGCATGTGCGGCAGCGCTGGGCTCCATTCGCTGGATGGAAGAGAACAACGCTAATGCCTTGGCGAAGGAAATTGAAGGAGTCATGCTCCCCCGCCTACTGGACATGCAGGTCAATCACCCCGGTATCGGTGATATTCGAGGTCGAGGGGCCATGATCGCCATTGAGCTCGTTAAAGAAGGAACTCGCACCCCCGATCCTGATCGTGCAGCCGCACTCAATAAGTACTGCCACCAACACGGTGTGGTGACACTCACTGCGGGAACATACGGAAATGTTTTCCGATTCTTGCCGGCACTCACCATGCCTCGGCACCTGCTCGAAGAAGCGCTTACCATTCTGGAGCAAGCATTTGAGGCGACGGCCAACTAAGTCTTCTAGCGTGAATTATCCCCAGGAATCCGATCCGCAAGCAGGGGCAAAGCCGGATTCCAGGTTGTTCCATCTCGCTGATCTTTTTTTCTCCGAGCCATGGCACTCAGTGCTTCAAGGATGACCCGGTTACCCAACAGTGCCGTGATATCCGCGTGGTCATATGGCGGAGCAACCTCTACGACATCCATGCCGACCACCGGTAACTGGTAACAAATTCTACGCACTGCATCAAGTAACTCGCGTGAAGATAGACCACCTGGTTCAGGCGTACCTGTTCCGGGTGCATGACCTGGATCGCACACATCAATATCTACACTGAGGAAGACTCCATCACATTCGCTCATGGCGATTTCGAAGACTTCTGTGAGACACTCACCTAATCCACGCTGAACGATCTCGGTCATTTCATATGAGCGCATACCTTGTTCAGCCATCCATTGAAGTGTCTCGGGCTCGGGCCAATAGCCACGTAACCCAATTTGCAGGAAACGATCCCCGCGAACTGCACCAGACTCAATAAGACGGCGCATTGGCTGACCGTGGCCAATCAAAGACCCAAAGCTGATATCTCCAGTATCTGCGTGGGCGTCAAAGTGAATAACCGCAATTTTCCCCCATCCTCGCGCTCGGGCAACACCCGTGACATCGGGCCAGGTCACAGTGTGGTCTCCGCCCAAAATTATTGGGATTGAGCCTGAGGCTGCGATTCTCTCAATGACAATTTCTAGATCCGCACAACTTCGAGCTGCATCGCCACTAAACATTTCAACGTCGCCCGCATCAACTACTCCCAGATCCTGTAGTCCGTCGACCCTCATGGCCAACGAGGGTCGCTTGCCATCGTGCTCGAGATAACAGGCGGCACGTAATGCCTGCGGACCAAACCGAGCTCCCGCGCGAAAAGACGTTCCTCCATCAAATGGCGCCCCGACAATGACCACATCGGCACTTTTATAAGTGTCCGGATCTGTTTGATCACACTCGGGTACACCCAAGAAGGTGAAATTCGGTCCAAATTGAGATCCATAGCGGGTCATGTACCAACTCTAATCTGAAAATCCATCAAAATTCCGTGCAGCCATTGTTTTAAGCGGTAACAGCCGTTAGGAATCAAAACCCATGCCTAATTTGTCGAGGAACCGTAACCAGAGATTTCTTCGTCCTTCGTGAAGATCTGCCTGATGTAAAGACCTGGTTGTCCAATTTATGCCTATTGAACGAAAAGGTTCGGGCGGAAAGGGCACCGGTTTTGTCTTCACCATGGCTAACTCGGTTCGCTCTGTTGAACGACCTTCTAGCAGGTCAAGGCAGGTCAATGCCCCGAATCGTGATGCACCAACCCCTAATCCTGTGTATCCGGCAACATATGCGGTTTTCCCGTGATGCGCTGTGCCCCAAAAGGCGCTAAACCGAGAGCACGTATCAATAGCCCCGCCCCAGCCATGGGAAAAACTCACCGATGACAGTTGTGGGAAAGTTTGACTGAAGTGGTCGGCAAGTCGAGCAAGACAATCATGATCCACATCAAATTCCGATTTCATACCATTACCTGAGTGATAGACGGCATCAAAGCCACCAAACAAAATGCGGTCGGTATTTGTCATTCGGTAATAGTGAAACTGGTTTCCCGAATCCCCAATACCTTCCCTACCCGTCCAATTGATACTCTGTTTTTGATCCGCCGTAAGCGGTTCCGTCATGAGGACATAGTCATAAACCGGAACAAGATAGTGGCGCAGTCTGCGTAAAAGCGGCGGATACGCATTAGTAGCCAGTAGGACCATCTGAGCCTTAATCACGCCACGGGAGACACCAACCGCAACGCTAGAGCCTTGGTCAGTGAGGCTACTGACCGGTGAATTTTCATATATTTTCACCCCCAGTTGTTCTGCAACTCGAGCCAACCCCCACGCCAATTCTGCTGGATTAACCATTGCAACATGGGGGTCGAATAAACCAGCCGTGTACAGCGGAGAATCAACCCGCTGACGCGCTTCGCGCGAGTCAAGCAACTCAGATGGGATTCCATATTCTTGCAATTGCTCGTGCAGTCGAGCCAAATCCGCAGTCTGGTAACTGGCAATCGCTACATCGATTCCACCAGACATAATCCAATCGCAGTCAATGCCAAATTCGTGGATCCGAGCTTCGATTTCGCGGAGATTTCTACAGCCCAACTCCACTAACCGACTAATTTCATCAGGCCACCTACTGAGCCCGTTACTGAATCCATGAGTGAGGGAAGCGGAAACAAATCCGCCATTTCGCCCGGTTGCCCCGCCAGCTATGCGACCGCCTTCAAGGATGACAACGCTCTGGCCTGGGTTCTGCACAGCAGCTTCAACTGCAGCCCACAAACCGGTGAAACCGCCCCCGACAATTACTAAGTCCGCCTCGGAGTAACCCTCGAATGCCGGGCGCGGTTGGGGACGATTCTTCGAATCTAGCCAGTACGGCGTAGTAATAAGATTTTTTGTCTTTTCCCGACCTTGGGGAGAAACTTCTTGCGAATACATGGGAATTCCTTACGTCAGAGTTCACGTAATGGGGCAGACCGACCGCCTGACCTTCCCACCAATCCCTTCAAGTACTAAAGCAAAAAGACTATCACGAACGAGGAAGCGCAGCTTCCAAGGCTTTGGGGGGGAGCTGCAGAGCTTTGCGCTTACGGTAGGAGACGAACTGAGCCGTTAAGACAATAACCATGGCGGCAAGGAAAACCATGGTGGCCAGTGCATTTACCTGAACCGGAATTCCTCGTTGAGCGGCTCCCCAAATGTAAATGGGGAAGGTAACAACGGTACCGGCATTAAAGAAGCTGATGATGAAGTCGTCGAAGGACAATGAGAAGCCAAGTAGCGCTGCACCTGCGATCCCTGGGGCGACAAGTGGGAATGTGACATAGCGGAAAGTAGCCTGCGGGTTCGCATATAGATCTCGAGCAGCTTCCTCCAGGCGTGGATCCATGCCTTGTAATCGCGCTTTCACTGTCACCACGATAAATGAAATTGTAAACATGATGTGGGCAATGATGATTGTTGTTTCACCAAGAGGGAATCGAAGGTTTAGGAAAAGTGCCAGCAGACTTGCACCCATGACCACTTCTGGCGTTGTCATGGGGAGGAAGATCAGTAAATTGGTCGTGGAGCGTCCACGAAATCTGTACCGAACCAACGCAAATGCGATCATGGTTCCCAGCACGGTTGCGAAAATTGTTGAGATGACACCAATTCGGATACTTGTCATGAAAGATGCGCAGACGCCCGGAACACCACACAAGTTTGTCCAAGCATCAATGGAGAATTCATTCCACGAGATGTTGTACTTTCCATCAGGCTTGTTGAAACTGAGCACGGCGACTACCGCAATCGGAATAAACAGGTAAACAAGAACGAGAACAGCAACTACGCCGAGAAGCCGCTGACGAATCCAACGCATTAGACCAAGTCCTCCGTTCCGGCTCGGCGAATATAGGTAAAGACCAAGACCAGAATTACCGCCATGAGAACAAACGACAGAGCGCTCGCGGTCGGATAATCTCTAAATTCAATAAAGTTGGTTTGAATAACATTGCCAATCATTCTGTCCTGAGTCGAACCCAAAAGTTCAGCGTTGATGTAATCACCCGTAGCCGGGATAAACGTCAGAAGCGTTCCTGCCACCACACCTGGAAGCGATAACGGCCAAGTGACTTTGCGGAATGTTGTGAACGCAGAGGCATAAAGGTCATTTGATGCCTCGATTAGTCTCGGGTCCACTTTTTCCAATGCTGCATATAGAGGCAAAATCATAAATGGAAGGAAGTTATAGGTGAGACCGGCAATCACGGCAATGCTGGTGTTCAAAATTCGATCATCGGGTAATAGGTGTAGCGCATTGAAAAAAGAGGTGATGAAACCTTCATCAGCCAAAATGGTTTTCCATGCATAGGTTCGAAGTAGGAAAGATGCGAATGAGGGGGCAATAACGAGGACCAACATCAATGCACGCCAGCGACCTGCTTTAAATGCAATGAAGTAAGCCAGTGGATACGCAATCAATAACGCAAGGGCAGTGGCGATCCCGGCATAGATGAATGACTTGAGAAATTGTGGCCAGTACTCGATGAGTGCATCCGGGTAATTGCTGACCTGAAAAGCCGGAACATACTGTCCGGATTTACCTGCTACCGGCGCCTGAAGACTGGTGAGGAATAAAGTGACAAATGGAATGGCGAAGAAAATGGCTAGCCATGTCATGCCCGGCAGTAAAAGAAAATACCCGGTTCGAGAACGTTTTTGGGGCGACACCTGAGGCTTCACCCCAGTTGACGGAAGTAGTGCGACCACCGCTAAACGCCTGCGGCTAGAACTTGGGCGGTCTTATGTAGGAGGGTCTCTCCCCCAGCAAGACCAAATGTGTGTTCAGGCGACCAGTGCAGAATCACTTGATCGCCAACTTCACAGCGATCCCCCACAATCACATTTTGCTCAAATACTGTGACGTCTTGCCCCCACGAAGTCTCCACTACATACTGAGTAGACACTCCTGTGTAGGAAACATCGGTAACTCGGCCCTCAAGAATGTTGTGACCTGAAGGGACATTGTCCCGATCAACCAGATCACGAACCACGATTTTTTCCGGTCGAATACCGACAATGATTTCGTCTGACCTGGCTGAATTTCGCGAACTCAACACCGAGAATTTCATGCCGTGAGAGTCAACCATGATTACCTCACCGGACTGGCCGGTTCGTGATCCAGCAAACAGATTTGATTGACCCAAGAAATTAGCCACAAAAACGGTCTGAGGAAGCTCATATATATCTGCAGGATGTCCCATTTGTTCAATGCGACCGGCATTCATGACGGCAACCGTGTCGGCCATGGTCATGGCTTCTTCTTGATCGTGGGTCACGTGGACAAACGTGGTGCCCACTTCCACCTGAATTCTTTTCAACTCGATTTGCATTTGCCTGCGTAACTTGAGATCTAATGCACCTA
Organism: uncultured bacterium; assembly: GCA_903896585.1. Classification (GTDB taxonomy): domain Bacteria; phylum Actinomycetota; class Actinomycetes; order S36-B12; family S36-B12; genus UBA4592. The sequence goes on along the minus strand of CAITYI010000261.1, from coordinate 60,904 downwards.
AAGGTTCGTCCAGTAACAGCACATCTGGTTCGTTAATAAGAGCCCGAGCAACGGCTACTCGCTGCTGCTGCCCGCCCGACAATTGACTCGGCTTGCGCCGAGCCATGGGACCCAACTCGACAAGTTCAAGCATTGCGTTCACTTTTTGATCGACATCTTTTACCTTGCGACGGCGGAGGCCGAATGCCACATTTTCGAAAATGTCTAGATGCGGGAAAAGAGCATAAGACTGAAAAACAGTGTTGACTGGTCGCTGAAATGCCCGAAGATGCGTGATGTCTTTATCACCGATCACAATGTTCCCCGAAGTTGGATCTTCCAATCCAGCCACCATGCGCAATGTGGTGGTTTTGCCGCAGCCCGACGCACCCAGTAGGGCAAAGAATGACCCCGCTGGGATCGTGAGCGTCAAGTCATCAACTGCGGCGACCTCGCCAAATTTTTTAGTGAGACTCTTTAGGTGCAGATCTTCAATATTGCGACCACTGGATTCGCTCAATCTAATTCCTTTCAAGGCACACTGTTAAGTTCAAGTTATTTGATCCACACAGTTGAAAACGCTAGTTGCCGATCGCCTTTTGGAAAAGCCGTTCGTAGGCTTCATTTTGTTCTTGTGTTAATTCCATGAAGACATAGGTTTGATTGAGCATTGCATCTGTGGGGAAAATGAATTCACTGCTCGCAAGCGCAGGATCTATTTTTTCCATTTCAGCCTGGGCACCTAGAACCGGACAAATGTAATTCACATATGCCGCCACCTGGGCCGCCACTGCCGGGTCGTAATAGTTGTTCATAATCAACTCGGCGTTTTTCTTATGCTGAGCTAGTGCAGGAATCAACATGTTGTCCGTCCAAAGCATGCCACCGCTTTCGGGCAACGTGAAGTTGAATTCGTCACCGAGGGCGAAAATATCTCCCGACCAACCAATAACCGCAATGACATCACCGCTTTCCATTGCCGCGACGTAGTCGTTTCCAGTTACTTGACGCACCTGACCACTGTCCACCTGCTTGGTCAATTCCGCGATTGCTTCCTCAAATTCAGCTTCCGTGAAGTTTGAAGGGTCATAACCCTTCCACGCCAAAATACAACCCATGGTGTCGCGCATTTCGGAGAGCAATGTCACTCGGCCCTTCAGCGCTGGGTCAAATAATTCGTCCATTGAAGTCATGGTCGACTTTCCCGTGGCTGCCTGCAAGGCCGGGGTGTTGTAGCCCAAGCCACCAAATCCTGACTGCCATGGAAGTGAGAAGTCACGCGGTTTATCAAAGTTGACGTCTGCCAGGCGAGGAATCAAATTTACCGAGTTAGGAATAAGTGCCTTGTCAAGTTTTTGGGCGTACCCGCTCTGAATCCACAGTGCAGCCATCCAGTCAGTGAGAACAACCAGATCTCGACCAATGTCTTGACCTTGCTCAAGTTGGGTACGCACCTTGGCAAAGAACTCATTGTTGTCATTGACATCTTCGGTATAGGTGACATCAATTCCAGTGGACTCCTCAAAAGCAACGAGCGATGGGTACTCGCCCGATTCTTCATCGACATCAAGGTACAGAGGCCAGTTAGACCAATTCGCAATCATTTCGGTATCGGATAGGTCGGTCGCCGATGCCGCTTCACCTGACTCCTCAGAACCCGTGCCACATGCGGCAACAACCATGGCAGCGCTCCCAATGCCAGCAGCCTGCAACAGGCGCCTGCGGGAAACAGATGTGCGGATTTGTCCAGCGATGGCCGCAATGGTCTCGGGTCGGTTGAGTGTCATGGTCTTTCCTCTCCTATGCGAATTTCAATACGAACATTCCAAGACGAGCGTTTTCATTACGGGCCACTTTGTCCGGCCTGATGGTTGTATCTCTTCGCCAACGGTAGTCGGTAAAGCTGGCTACCTTCAGTTTATTGAGTACAAATTATGTAACAACTTCGTGTCGTCGCTGTCAGGCTTCGGGGAAGTTATCCCGGAAAATGGTCCGATGCCAGTCTTTCTTAACCTCACCCGTGACGTCAACGGCTACATGCTTGATTCTGGTGTACTCCTCTAGGGAGTAGGTAGACATATCCTTGCCGAAACCCGAGCCCCCAAATCCACCATGTGGCATCTCACTCATGATCGGAATGTGGTCATTGATCCAGACCGTACCCGCATTAATCTCCCGCTGAGCTCGCTCCGAGATGACAACTGACTGTGTCCAGGCGGAGGCCGCTAATCCATAGGGAGTGTCATTTGCCAGAGCTAAACCCTCCTCGATGGAATTAAAGGGCAGAACAACCAGCACCGGGCCAAAGATTTCCTCTTGGACTATTTCCCAGTGTTGGCCAACCCCGGTGAGGAGAGTCGGCGGATAGAAGGCTCCACCTTCCACGCCATCGGGTTTCTCGCTAGGCGATTCCCCGCCAACATGCACCGTGGCTCCTTGGGACCTGGCCCGCTCCACGAAACCGTGAACTCGGTCCCGCTGAGCAATTGACACAAGGGGTCCAATATCTGTTGAGTCCAATTGTGGGTCCCCTACGCAAATCTGTGCGAAAAGCTCATTTACTCCGGTAACGAAATCTGCAAACAGGGATTCATGTACATAGGCCCTCGTTGCCGCCGTGCAATCCTGGCCGCTGTTGATCAGCGAACCGGCCACCGCACCGTGGATCGCTGCTTCGAGGTTGGCATCGGCAAACACGATGAATGGAGCTTTGCCCCCGAGCTCTAAATGGACTCGCTTGATACCCGCGGTCGCCAGCTCCATGACTCGCTTGCCCACCTTGGTAGATCCGGTAAAGGAAACCATGGCCACCTCTGGATGCGAGACGAGGGCCTCTCCGGCCAACGGTCCCGAACCAGTCACGACATTTACGACACCGTCTGGGAAACCCACGTGGGTGCAGTCTTGGGCCAACATGAGAGCGGTGAGAGGGGTGAGCTCGGCCGGCTTGAGCACAATTGTGTTACCAGCGGCAATTGCGGGGAGCACTTTCCACATGGCCATTTGGAGGGGGTAGTTCCAGGGGGCTATTGACCCGATCACCCCAATCGGTTCACGTCGAATTGAGGAGTTGATATTGGATACCCACTCGGTCGATGCTTTCCCTTCCGCATTGCGAGCGATTCCGGCAAAATAACTCACATTGTCAATTGATCCGGGGATATCAAACTCTCGGCAAAGCCGAAAAGGCTTTCCCGTCTGGGCCGATTCGACCAGTACATACTCCTCAGCTCGCTCTTCTAGTCTTCTGGCCAAGGCATGCAGTAGCGCACTTCTCTCGGCGGGGACCGTGCGTGACCAAGTCTGAAACGCCATGTGCGCTGATTCAACGGCGTAGGCGACGTCTGCAGGGGTCGCCAACGTGAGAGTCGCCACAACACTCGAGTCTGCTGGGTTAATAACCTCCCATGGATCACCATTGCCTGCGAAAGATGAACCGTTGATCCATGAACCTTCAAATCGTGAATCCAGCGTGTGCATTGTCACTCCCCTGTTCTCCCGGCCCGATCTAAAGTCATCCCGTGGACGCAGTCTCCCAAAAACGGTCGAAGATCAGCGGGATGTTGTCGAAGATCAGCGGGATATTAACGAATTCCTTGGGTTTGCTCGGACCGATCGACGGCTTGCGCGATTGTGCGAGCCAACTTACTGATTTTATCGGGATTACTTTCTAAGGCAGAAATTGTTACGCGAATTCCGGGAGACTGCACCTTTCCAATGAAGAACGGACGACCCGGGGCAACTCTGATTCCTTCAGCGGCCAGATTGATGAGTACCCTTTGTTCGTCTTCAACCGGGATAAAGAGATTGATGCCATCGCCGGGACTTGGATCTAGACCACTGTCTAGCAACGCCTCGCGGATATGGGTGGATCTCAACGAGTATTGATCCCGCGCATGCTCGACCGCAGAAACGGAGTCGTCACTGGTTAAGAGTTCTACCAGAATATGTTGAAGCAAGCGACTACTCCATCCGGGTCCGAGCATTCGATCTCTGATGAGGGGTTCGATAACTGCACTCGCCCCCCCGATGGCAGCTAACCGCAGATCGGGACCATGTGACTTCGAAAAACTCCTGATATGAACGGTTTTATCCGGCCGATACTGACCAATGCTGACATCGGGGGCCGTTGAGATGTCACCACTGTGGTCATCTTCAATGATCCAGCACGTGCTCCTACCCAGTAGTGCGGCAATCTCCGATGCTCGAAGTTGCGACATGCTTGTTCCCGTTGGATTGTGCGCCCGGGGCTGCAAAAATGCAGCCACCGGGTCCCGCACCAGCGCATCAGCCAGTTCGGAAACAAGGGGGCCCTGTTCATCCAGACCGATGGGAATGATCTCCGCCCCAACTCGTTCCAGAATGTCCAGCAGCGGCGGGAAACCCGGAGACTCGACAATTACTCGATCCCCAAACGACACAAGGACAGCAATGATTCGGGACAGGCCGTCTAAGGCCCCGTCAACGACCGTCAATGAATCGGGGCGAAAGGGCCATGATTGTCGAAGCAGTTGATCTAGCTCTGGGATAACCGGTTCATCGAAATAACTGCTCGTCCAGATATCGCGATTGGCAGTTACTCTTTCCATGGCTTGGGATATCGAGGGTAGGAGCAACGGATCTGGTGTTCCGCGTGATAAATCGATACCGGAATTGATCAGCGGGCCACCCAAACCCAAAAACCGAGGAGGCTGATCCTTGTCGTTGAAGTGGGCAACAAAAGTCCCCGCTCGACCTCGAGTGATCAGCATCCCCGCCTGAGCGAGTGCCTGCCACGCTTGGGCGACCGTTGCTGGGCTCACTCCGAGGGAGGCGCTCAGGTCCCGAACCGTGGGAAGCTTGTCACCTGGATGAATTTCCCCCGCGGTGATCATGTGGCGAAGGGCTGAAGCAATTCCGCGAGCACTACGTTCTTCAACCAATTTTGAGAACAATTCCAGGGTGCCATCGGCCAAAACCGCCCCACCGGCCTTCTGTGCCATGCCACCCCTTAAAAAATCGCGTAACAAATATGTTAATCACCTGTGTAACACATCTGTTTGTGTCTAGCATTAGGAATAACACAATTTCCTAGGAGGCATACATGTCAATTGTTCGCGCAGCCCTCGTCCAAACAGACTGGACCGGGGACAAAGAGAGCATGATCCAAAAACATGAAGATTATGCTCGTGCAGCAGCCGAACAAGGCGCAAAAGTTATTTGTTTCCAAGAGTTATTTTATGGACCCTACTTCTGTCAGGTACAGGATGCGGCCTTTTATGATTACGCGGAGGCCATCCCAGGTCCCATAACCGAACGTTTTCAAAAGATTGCCCGGGAATTAGAAATGGTCATGATCCTGCCCATGTATGAAGATGCCGGCCCCGGATTCCTCTACAACACGGCCGCCGTGATTGATGCTGACGGAAGCTATTTGGGTAAATATCGCAAGCAACACATCCCCCACGTAAAGGGATTTTGGGAGAAGTTCTATTTCCGCCCTGGCAATGGCGGCTACCCAATTTTTGACACAGCGGTTGGGAAGATTGGGGTCTACATCTGTTATGACCGCCATTTCCCAGAAGGCTGGCGGGCCTTGGGCCTCAACGGCGCCCAAATCGTGTTCAACCCTTCGGCCACATCCCGGGGACTATCCCAGTACTTGTGGAGTATCGAGCAGCCCGCTGCGGCCGTGGCAAATGAATACTTTGTTGGCGCCATCAACCGGGTTGGTATTGAGGACCTTGGTGACGATGACTTCTACGGTCAGTCTTATTTTGTGGATCCGGAAGGAAGTTATGTTGGCGAAAAGGGCGACCCCTACAAATCAGAACTTATTGTTCGAGACCTCGATCTTGATCTCATAAATTCAGTACGTACTCGCTGGCAGTTCTACCGTGACCGTCGTCCAGACGCTTACCAGGATCTCGTTCGACCATAATTAGCCAACTTGGAGAACAACGAGGAGCAGCCGTGAAAATACTCATTAAGAACGGATTACTGGTATCCCCACTGGGAACATCTCACGCCGATGTACTTGTCGATGGTGAAACTATCGCCGCAATCATCACTCCCGGGGATACAACTTTGGGATCTCAATTGGAGTCCACGGTTGATCGGGTAATTGACGCGTCGGGTAAGTACGTGATTCCGGGCGGCGTGGATTCGCACACCCATATGGAATTGCCCTTTGGCGGGACCTTTGCCTCCGATACCTTTGAAACGGGAACCAGAGCCGCTGCCTGGGGTGGAACCACCACCATTATCGACTTCGCCGTGCAGAAATTTGGTGAGCGCGTGCAAGATGGTCTGTCCTCATGGCATGAAAAAGCCGGCGGTAACTGCCATATTGACTACGGTTTTCACCAAATAATCGGCGGAGTTGACGACGACTCACTCAAGGCCATGGATGAACTCATTGGTGAGGGAGTAACCAGCTTCAAATTATTCATGGCCTACCCCGGTGTCTTCTATAGTGACGATGGCCAAATTCTCCGGGCCATGCAGACAGCTGCCGGCAATGGTTCCATGATCATGATGCATGCCGAAAATGGCATCGCGATAGATGTTCTTGTTTCTCAAGCGCTCGCAGAGGGCAAAACTGATCCTAAGTACCATTCGCTCACGCGACCCTGGGAAACCGAGGCTGAAGCCGTCCACCGGGCGATCATGTTGGCTCGAATGACCGGTGCACCGCTCTATATTGTTCATATGTCGGCGAAACAGGCCGTCAATGTTTTGCAAGGCGCGCGCGATCAAGGCTTGAACGTATTCGGGGAAACCTGCCCGCAATACCTTTATCTATCGCTAGAAGATCACCTTTCCCAACCCGGATTTGAAGGTGCTAAGTGGGTATGTTCAACTCCCCTTCGTTCAAAAGAAGAGGGACATCACGAGGAATTATGGCGCTACTTGCGTACCAACGACCTCTCAATCGTCAGTACCGATCACTGCCCATTCTGCTTCAAAGAACAAAAGGAACTCGGTATTGGCGATTTCTCGAAGATTCCCAATGGAATTGGAACAGTCGAGCATCGGATGGATCTGATTTACCAAGGTGTCGTCGAGGGCCAAATCACACTCGAAAGGTGGGTCGAATTGTGCTCCACCACGCCCGCCCGCATGTTTGGGCTGTACCCACAAAAGGGTGCCCTCGCTCCAGGATCTGATGCCGATATTGTGATTTATGACCCCGCAGGACGCACGGAAATCGGGCTGGAAAAAACCCACCATATGAACATGGATCACTCGGCGTGGGAAGGGACCGTGATTGATGGCCATGTGGACACGGTAATTTCACGTGGGAAAATTGTGGTCGAAAACAATGAATATTTCGGTACTAAGGGTCACGGCAAGTATCTCAAGAGAGGCCTCTCCCAATACTTGATGTAGCAGCATCACTTCGCACTCAACGGGCAAATGTTCACTCACCAACAACCAACTAAATCTGGAGACAGAATGCGCAATATCGACCATTGGATCAATGGAAAACTTCATCCCTCGAAATCTGGAAACTTCGCCCCTGTTTATAACCCCGCGACCGGGGAACAGCAGGCACAAGTTGGTCTCGCCAGCGCCGAGGAAGTGGAGTTCGCAATTGCATCGGCCAAGGCTGTCTCGCAGATGTGGCGAGCAACATCGATTTCAAAAAGAGCCGAGATCATGTTCCGTTTCCGTGAATTAGTTGTCCAGAATCGGGATCACATTGCCAATCTGGTGTCCATCGAACACGGCAAAGTGCCCAGCGACGCCGCGGGTGAGCTGGCGCGTGGAATTGAGAACATTGAATTCGCCTGCAGCATTCCGGCTCTCCTCAAAGGCGGCTACAGCGAGCAAGTTTCCACTGGCGTAGATGTTTACTCAATTCGCCAACCTCTTGGTGTTGTAGCAGGTATCACACCATTTAATTTCCCTGCCATGGTGCCCATGTGGATGTTTGCTAATGCAATCGCCACTGGTAACGCATTTGTTTTGAAACCCAGTGAAAAAGATCCCTCCGTTGCGCTGTACCTGGCTGAACTTCTGCAAAAAGCTGGACTGCCCGATGGAGTTTTCACCGTGCTTCAAGGCGATAAAATTGCAGTCGACGGCTTACTCGCGCATCCTGATGTCGCAGCCATCAGTTTCGTGGGATCAACACCAATTGCTAAATACATTTACTCCACTGGAACAGCCAACGGCAAGCGAGTGCAGGCACTAGGTGGCGCTAAGAATCACATGGTGGTTCTTCCCGATGCCGACATCAATATGGCCGCCGATGCAGCCGTAAGTGCGGGTTTCGGATCAGCCGGTGAGCGCTGCATGGCTATCTCTGTTGTAGTCGCAGTGGGTGGTGTTGGCGACAAGTTGATTGAGGCCATCAAAGAACGCCTGCCAAAACTCATCACGGGTCCGGGAACCGACCCCAATGCCGAAATGGGACCGTTAATCACGAGGGAGCATCGAGATAAAGTCGCTTCATACATTTCTGGTGCGGCAGCAGAAGGCGCCACAGTTGTGGTGGACGGACGTGAGAACAATCTTCCAGCAGAAGGATTTTTCCTCGCTCCCACTCTGATGGACAACGTCTCGCCTGGAATGAAGGTGTATGACGATGAAATTTTTGGGCCGGTACTGAGTGTGACGCGCGTTGAAACCTATGACGATGCCGTTGAATTGATCAACAATCACCAATACGGAAATGGTACTGCGATTTTCACTCGAGATGGTGGCGCAGCTCGACAGTTCCAATTTGATATCCAGGTAGGAATGGTTGGAATAAATGTCCCCATTCCAGTTCCAGTCGGCTACTACAGTTTCGGTGGCTGGAAGGCATCGCTTTTCGGAGATGTTGCCATGTACGGACCTGCGGGCATTGATTTCTACACGCATACCAAAACTGTGACTTCACGGTGGCCAGATCCGTCAACTTCATCTGTGGATTTGGGCTTTCCACTTACCCGATAATGATTCGCTAGTTTTATTCACCACCAGGCTCGTCAACCAACTGAAAGGAAGGATTACCCACCATGGAATTTGGAGTCGTACTTCAGTGCACACCTCCTGCTGCCCGAGTCATTGATCTTGCCAGGCGTGCGGAGACTTTTGGGTTCACCTACATCTGGACCTTTGACTCACATATTCTGTGGGAGGAACCGTATGTCATCTACAGCAAAATTCTTGATGAAACTCGCAAAGTAAAAGTCGGTCCCATGGTCACAAACCCAGCGACCCGTGATATCACGGTGACCGCTTCTGTTTTCGCGACACTCAATGAAATGTACGGAAATAGAACCGTCATTGGCATTGGCCGCGGTGATTCTGCGGTGCGAGTAACCAATGGCAAGCCTGTTTCAGTTGCTGACCTACGCCAATCAGTAATCGATCTCAAGGGTCTGGTAAACGGACAGACTGTTGATTACAAAGGTAATAGCCTCCGTTTACCTTGGGCCCCAGGCAGTCGAGCAGATGTCATGGTCGCGGCATATGGACCCAAAGTTCTTGCCCTTACCGGCGAAGTTGGGGACGGCTTTATTTTGCAGCTCGCCGACCCTTCTATCGCTGAGTGGACCATCAAAGCCGTGAAGGACGCGGCCGCAGCAGCCGGAAGAGATCCTGACTCTATCTATATTTGCGTCGCTGCTCCCGCGTACGTCACCGATGACATACCCCACGCCCGAGACCAACTGAGGTGGTTTGGTGGCATGGTTGGCAATCACGTGGCTGACATTGTTGAACGCTATGGCGATAATGGTGGTGCCGTTCCTCAGGCTCTCACCGATTACATCAAGAATCGCCAAGGCTACGACTACAACCAGCATGGTCAGGCTGGAAATACGCACACCGACTTCGTGCCGGACGAAATCATTGACAGATTCTGCATTATCGGGCCTCCTGAAGAACACATCCGTCGCTTGGAAGAACTCAAAGCGCTCGGCGTTAATCAGTTTGCCCTTTATTTACAACACGATGACAAGGATCACACTCTTTCTGAGTATGGTGAGCACATTATTCCCTCGATTACAGATGTCGTTTTGGCAAAGGAGTAGCGCTACCGCATGAAAACTACCCGCTTGCGGAGGATCACAATTTCATCCCTGTGGGCTCTGGCAGGGGTTGCGCTCGTCCTCATCATGTGGGAGCTTGTCAAATTCATTGGCTCGTTAATTGAGCTTCCACTTAAGACCGATGACACCTCCATGCCACATGTGTGGAGCATGGTTTCGGCATTTGGCAATCCTGAGGTACGTGGCTCGGATACCAGTGTTTTGGAAGCAGTCTTAAGCGCCGCCGCATACTCGCTTTTGATTGCCTTCGGTGGTTTTATCATCGGTGTCAGTGTGGGACTGCTTTTGGCCATCATCATGCAGCGCTTCTATTTCTTTGAAAGGGGCCTGCTTCCTTTTGTGATTGCATCGCAAACAGTGCCATTAATTGCCCTTGCCCCACTTATTGTTGGTCTCGGCAACCGTGTTTCGTTTGGCCCAGTGTCCTGGACCACCACATATTCCGTCATGTTTATTGCGGCATATCTTGCATTTTTCCCACTTTCCGTCGGTGCCCTCCGTGGGCTGCAGGCACCACGCCCCACGTCACTGGAACTCATGCGATCCTATGCAGCCACACCGAAACAAGTTCTATGGAAATTACGCTTCCCCTCATCAATTCCATATTTGGTGCCAGCGCTCAAGGTTTCCATTGCCGCAGCCGTAGTTGGCACCGTGGTGGCAGAAATATCCACCGGTGTGAAAGGTGGTATCGGTAGGCTGATAATTGAATATGCTCGCGAAACAACCTCCCAACCTGCCAAGGTTTATGTCGCGGTATTTGGCGCAATCCTCCTTGGACTGGTCGCAACCGCACTGGTAACTGCCTTAGATATGTATCTCACTCGCAATCTCCCCAAGGAAGGAAAGGCATGAGTAACGTGCCAGCCGGAGGCCAAGCGGTTTCTGTTGAAGGACTCTGGAAGATTTTCAATGAAGGTGCCAGCAATGAAGTAACGGCGCTTTCTGATGTCTCCCTCACCATCATTGCCGGGGAATTTATCTCGCTCATCGGGCCTTCAGGTTGCGGCAAGAGCACACTACTCAGGGTCATTGGTGACTTGACGGACGCTTCTCGAGGTGTCGTTGAAGTTGCCGGAGTGAGCCCCCACGAGGCTCGAGTCCAACAACTCTATGGAATCGCCTTCCAGCAGGCTGCCCTTTTTGACTGGAGAACCGTTGTTAAGAACGTTGAGTTGCCACTCGAGTTGCTCGGCTGGGACAAAAAGCGACGAGCTGCTCGCGCCCTCGAGCTCCTGGAAATGGTTCAACTTGCCGACTTCGCCAATCACCGCCCGTGGGAACTGTCTGGAGGAATGCAACAGCGAGTTGCCATTGCCCGATCATTGGCTGTGGATCCCCCTCTCTTGCTCATGGATGAACCATTTGGTGCCCTCGACGAAATGACTCGGGAAAGAATGCAAAATGAACTTCTTCGCATTCGCCTTGAGACAGGCAAAACAATCGTATTTGTGACTCACTCAATTCCCGAAGCCGTCTATTTGTCAGATCGGGTGGTGGTGATGTCTGCTCGTCCGGGACGGATTACTGGGATTGTGGACATCAATCTGGGAGAACGAAACGAGGATACTCGAGAAACCGATGCGTTTTATTCAGGTGTCACCGAGGTTCGGGAAGCTTTGCGTGGTCGCTCCGCAGGGGGAAATCACACCAGAATTGGTGAGGTCTAATGACCAAACGCCTTAGCTTGAGCCTTATTTGGCCGCCTGTTCTGATCGCTGCACTATTCCTTGGTGCATGGCAGTTGCTCGTCATTGCTAATGATATCCAGCCCTACCTACTGCCGGCTCCGTCACTGATTGCTGAAAACTTCACTTCTGACGTATCCCTGATGTGGGCAGCTGCTTATTACACGGGCACCACCGCATTTCTCGGATTAGTCTTTGGAACCATTGCAGCATTAATCATGTCCCTGCTGGCCCAAAGATTGATTGTGGTTAATCGTCTGATTACCCCACTAGCAGCGGGGCTGGCAACAGTTCCCATTATCGCATTGACTCCCATACTGAACAACATGTTCAACATCACCAGCCGAACTCCAAGGGTCCTGGTGACCATGATCATTGTGCTGTTCCCCATGTTCGTGAACGTCACTCGAGGCTTATTGCAGGTGCAGCCTGTGCAATTAGAACTGATGCGTTCCTTGAACGCCAAGCCCCGCATGACACTGCGAGTTTTACGAATTCCAAATGCTATTCCATTCTTTTTTACCGGACTCAAGATCGCTGCACCCCTCGCGGTCATTGCAGCACTGGTTGCCGAGTATTTCGGCGGACCCCAAGAAGGACTTGGCAGCCGAATAGCAGGTGCGGCTGCCAACACTGCGTACGGCCGAGCTTGGGCGTACGTGGTTGCTTCCATTATCACTGGTCTCATCTTCTATTTAATAGTTGTGGCCCTTGAAAAATGGACAACACCATGGACAGGTCGGTCTCGGTCGACCTGAATCACAAACAGGAGGAACAATGCGCGTAACAGCTCGTAGCCGCTTTACCCGAGTAGTGGGTATTGCAGCAGTTGCAGCTCTCGCTCTATCAGCGTGCAGTAGTGATTCGGACAGCACCGATGCTGCAACCGAAACCGCCGCCGCTGCTGAAGAGACTGCTGCTGAAGAGACAGCAACTGAAACGGCCACAGATGAAACTGCGGCTGCATGCACCGAACTCACACCTGTCAGTTTGCAACTGCAGTGGTTCGTGCAAGCCCAATTTGGTGGCTATTACGCCGCCAAGGATCTTGGGTTCTACGAAGAACAATGCCTTGACGTCACCATCCTTGAAGGTGGCGTGGACATTGTTCCCCAGACAGTTCTTGCACAGGGTGGAGCGGACTTCGCCATTGCGTGGGTACCCAAGGCGCTCTCCTCACGGGAGCAAGGAGCTTTGATTACTAACGTGGCGCAGGTCTACCAACGCTCCGGCACCCTTCAGGTCTCGTGGGCTGATTCAGGCATCACAACACCTGAAGATCTCGCCGGCAAAAAGGTCGGTAACTGGGGATTCGGTAACGAATACGAACTGTTCGCTGGAATCAGTGGAGCGGGACTGGACGCCTCAGGTGATCTGGAACTCGTGCAGCAGCAATTTGATATGCAAGCGCTGTTGAGCCGCGATATCGATGCTGCCCAGGCCATGACCTACAACGAGTATGCCCAGGTTTTGGAAGCAGTCAATCCAGAGACCGGCGAGTTGTACCAGCCAGAAGACTTCAATGTCATCAACTGGAACGACTTTGGTGTTGCCATGTACCAGGATGCCATTTGGGCTTCGCAAGAGCGATTGAGCGATCCTGCCTATCAGGACACCACCCAGCGATTCGTAACCGCTTCACTCAAGGGCTGGATCCACTGCCGCGATAACGCACAGCAATGTGCAGACATCATTACGGCAAACGGTTCAAAACTTGGAGCCAGCCACCAACTCTGGATGATGAACGAGGTCAACAAACTGATCTGGCCATCACCTTCCGGCATTGGCGTTATTGATCCTGTCCTTTGGGATCAGACGGTTGCAGTTGCTACCGGCACCAAGAACCTAGACGGCATTGCAATTGTTTCAGCCGCACCAGATGCGGAGTCGTACACAAATCAATACGCAGAGGCGGCCGATGCAGCACTGACTGCAGAAGGTCTCAACGTAACGGGTGACGGATACGCACCCATTGAGGTCACACTCAATGAGGGTGGCAACTAATCACCCTGAAACACCACATAAGTGTGGGGCTGGACCACTTGGTCCAGCCCCACACTTATGAAATCTTGTTCCGTTTATGACTCTATATTTGCCATGACGTGCTTGATTCTCGTGTAGTCCTCAAACCCATACATGGATAAATCCTTTCCATAGCCTGAGTGCTTGAAGCCACCATGGGGCATCTCTGCCACTAGCGGAATGTGGGTATTGATCCAGACGCACCCAAAATCAAGCCCTTTTGCCATTCGCATGGCGCGACCGAAATCCTTGGTCCACACCGAGGACGCCAATCCGTAATTCACTCCATTGGCATATGCAAGTGCTTGGGCTTCATCATCGAACTTCTGAATTGTAATTACTGGACCGAAAATTTCATTTTGAATCATTTCGTCTTCCTGCTGCAATCCAGCAACAACCGTTGGTGAGATGTAGAAACCTCGGTCTCCCTGACGAGATCCTCCAGCAACAACCTGAGCATGTTTGGGAGCGCGTTCTAAGAAACCCAAAACCCGATCCATGTGGTGCATATTGTTTACCGGAGGAACTAGGCCTTCCCCACTCGGTCCGTCGGCGAAGGTGGTTGCTGTACCCACTGCTTGCTCCGCCATGGCAGCAACAAAATCATCGTAGATTCGAGGAGCGACTAACATGCGAGTTGCAGCAGTGCAATCCTGACCTGCATTGAAGAACCCAGCGACCGCCAACCACTCTGCGGCGGCTTCAATATCAGCATCGTCAAATACGAGTACGGGTGCCTTGCCGCCCAACTCGAGATGCACTCGTTTCACATCAAGTGCGGCCGACTGCGCGACTTGCATACCCGCTCGCACTGACCCGGTGATTGACACCATCTGCGGGGTCTTATGTTCAACGAGTGCCTTACCTGTATCCCGATCCCCGCACACGATATTGAGCACACCAGGGGGCAGTGCATCTGACTGCGCAATAAGTTCAGCCATTTTCAGGGTGGATGCGGGGGTGGTATCGCTCGGTTTGAGAACAACCGTGTTTCCGGCCGCTATGGCGGGAATGTACTTCCACACCGCCATCATCATGGGATAGTTCCACGGAGTCACTTGGCCGATCACACCAATGGGTTCACGGCGAATCATGGATGTGAAACCTTGCATATACTCCCCGGCAGCTTTACCCTCAAGTACCCGCGCCGCACCAGCAAAGAATCGGATTTGATCCACCATGGGAGGGATCTCCTCAGACATGGTGACCGCGATTGGTTTACCCGTATTCTCACTCTCCACCGCGACAAGCTCTTCAGCATGATCTTCAAACACTTGAGCGATTTTTAGAAGTGCCTGCTGGCGATCCGAGGGGGTGGTGTTTTTCCACGAGTCAAATGCGCTGGCCGCTGCGGCATACGCTTGATCAATATCGGCGGGACCTGACACCGGTGCAGTGGCAAAGACCTCCCCCGTTGTCGGATTGACTAATTCGGTTGACACTCCATCGCGGGTTGAGACGAACTCACCGCCAACGAAATTCTTTAACTCTTTTGTCATCGTGATTCCTCCCAGATCGGCCATATCTCCTGGTGAAGCCTACCTCCAGGATTGTGATTTCATTAGTAAAAACTGACATTTGATTCGTTTTCCGGACATTTTTAATTGATTTCCTGCGGATTTACTTGCCAAATGCACTTTCGTCCATCAAGATGGACGCATGGCAAGATCCCGGACATCACCCGCTCCACTTGATGACGCTTCAAAAGCCATTATTGAACAACTCCAACAGGACGGTCGCCGCCCTTACGCAACAATTGGAAAAGCAGTGGGTCTCTCCGAAGCTGCGGTTCGACAACGGGTACAAAAGCTGCACGATATGGGCATCATGCAAATTGTGGCAGTCACTGATCCAACACAGGTTGGTTTCACCAGATCAGCCATGATCGGAATTACCGTGCAAGGCGATGTGGATGCGGTGGCAGATAAATTAGAGAAACTACCCGAGATTGCCTACATGGTCGTGGTGGCAGGCAAGTACGACATCCTCGCCGAATGCGTTACAGAAGATGATCATCATCTGCTTGATGTGGTCAACCGCCAGATCCGATCGATGCCAGGGGTGTTATCAACCGAAACATTCATGTACCTCAACCTTCGCAAGCAAACCTACACATGGGGAACCAGATGACAACAACGCCGCAATACGTGACCGAATCAGGACAAGACAACTTGGCCGATAAAGCTCGCGATCACCTCTGGATGCATTTCACCAGGCATTCCACCTACTTTGATGGTGGACATGTCCCCGTAATCACCAAGGGCGATGGTGCTTATATCTGGGACGATCAAGGCAATAAGTACTTTGATGGACTCTCGGGATTGTTTACCGTTCAGGCAGGGCATGGGCGAAAGGAACTTGCGCAAGCTGCCGCCAAACAGGCAGAGGAGCTCGCCTTTTTCCCCATCTGGTCCTATGCACACCCCCAGGCCATTTTGCTCGCGGAGCGCCTCGCCCACCTAGCACCGGGCGATTTAAACAGAGTATTTTTCACTTCCGGTGGTGGTGAGGCTGTTGAAACTGCGTGGAAACTGGCGAAGCAATTCTTCAAACTCACCGGCAAACCCACCAAATACAAGGTGATCAGCCGCTCGATCGCCTACCACGGAACACCACAGGGTGCGCTGAGTATCACCGGCATTCCCGCTGCGAAAATTCCATTCGAACCTCTTGTTCCCGGAGGAGTAAAGGTACCCAATACAAATTTCTACCGTGCTCCCGAAGAATTTCGAGGCGATGAAAAAGCTTTTGGTCTTTGGGCCGCCGATCGAATTGCCGAAGCAATAGAGTTCGAAGGACCCGATAGTGTCGCCGCGGTTTTTATCGAACCAGTACAAAACTCCGGTGGATGCTTTCCACCCCCTCCCGGATATTTAGAACGGGTACGCGAAATATGTGATCGGTACGACGTTCTCATGGTGGCAGACGAAACAATTACGGCATTTGGCCGAATCGGTGACTTCTTTGCCATGAATAGATTCGGCGTTACACCGGACATCATTACTTGCGCCAAAGGCATGACCTCTGGTTACTCCCCATTGGGGGCAATGATCGCCAGTGACCGACTCTTTGAACCCTTCAAAAATGGGACGACGGCATTCCTTCACGGGTATACCTGGGGCGGTCATCCGGTCTCGGCAGCAGTTGCCATGGCAAATCTGGATATTTTCGAAAGGGAAGGTCTCAATCAAAACGTATTGGAGAATGAGGGAAATTTTCGCCGAACGCTGGAGAAGTTAAGTGACCTACCCATTGTTGGAGATATTCGTGGAGCCGGCTATTTCTATGGCATCGAATTGGTCAAAGACAAGGTAACCCGGGAAACATTCAACGAAAATGAAAGTGAGCGGCTTCTTCGCGGATACCTCTCCAAAGCACTATTCGAGAATGGTCTTTACTGTCGAGCCGATGACCGAGGAGATCCGGTCATTCAGTTGGCTCCCCCACTCATTATTGGGCAACCTGAATTCGACGAAATCGAACAGAAACTTCGGACGGTGCTGACAGGTGCCCTCGAAATTCTGTGACGGGTCCGACCATGCGTGACCCAGACTTCACTCGAGTCAAGCGGCTACCTGAAAAGGCAAGCGTGGATCGGGGACTAATGAATCAGATCCTCGATGCCGGTTTAGTTGCCCATATCGGAACCGTTGATCACGAATCCCCCATCGTTGTTCCGGTCGCCTATGCTCGCTTAAATGAACAATTCCTTATTCACGGCTCCGCAGCATCACGGCTCTTTAAAGTCCTAGCCGCAGGGTCCCCCGCATGCGCAACAGTGACGATCCTCGACGGTCTCGTTCTTGCTCGGAGCCTATTTGAATCCAGTATGAATTACCGCTCTGTCATGATCTTCGGAACTTTCACCCTTCTCGAAGGGGATTCCGAAATTGCGGCACTTCAGACAATCACGGAACATCTCATGCCTGGACGTTGGAATGATGCCCGGCAACCGACATCGCAAGAACTCAAAGCCACTTACACTCTCGCCATGAATATCACCGAATGGTCGGTGAAAGTTGGCGAAGGAGATCCCGACGATAACCCAGCGGATCTTCACACACCCCAAGGTCGGGATCTTTGGGCTGGGGTTGTACCCATCAATTATTCATATGGCGATCCAATTCCTGATCCCCAGGTGCCAACAAACACTCTCATTCCAGCGTATATTCGCACGTGGAAAGCCCACAAAACATGAATCAATCTCTGTGGGTCGACTCAAGTCTCATGACCGGTGAAATCCCTGTTGGACCTTCATTGGATGAAAACATTTCAGCGGATGTCGCTGTTGTCGGAGGTGGATTCACCGGACTGTGGACCGCCTATTACCTGAAGAAGCTCGATCCAACAATCGCAATTTGTATTGTCGATGCCCGCAATCCTGGTTTTGGGGCCAGCGGTCGTAACGGTGGGTGGGTCTCTGCTCTCTTTCCTGCTCATTTGACCGCTCTTGCTCGTTCCACGTCCAATCAAGCCGCCCTGCGCATGCATCGAGCCATGGTGGACAACATCAGTGACATTGGTGCGGTCATAAATGATCACAACTGGAGTGTCGACTGGGCACATGGTGGCACTGTTGTGGCTGCCCGAACCCCTATTCAACAGGAGCGTGCTCGTGCTGCAGTACTAGAAATGCAGTCATGGGGACTGGGCAGCGATTTGATGTACCTGAATCGAGAAGAGACACTCCAACAGTTGGGGGCCACTGATGTTCTTGGTGGCACATTCACACCACACTGCGCAGCCATTAATCCTTATCTGCTCGTACAGGAACTTGTGCACTACCTCGAAAAAAACGGTGTGCTATTTTTCCAAAACTCACCAGTGATTGAAATGTCGCCGGGGATTATTCGAACACGAACTGGCTCAGTCCGGGCGCCAATCACAATTCGGGCAACAGAGGGGTACACCCGCACCATTCGCGGTCAAAAGCGAACTTTGGCGCCCGTCTATTCACTTATGCTCGCTACTGAGCCGATTCCGAGAGCGCAGATCGATGAAATCGGACTTCGTGAGCGCCAAACCTTCTCTGACTATCGGAACCTCATTATTTATGGGCAAAGAACTGCCGACGATCGAATAGCATTTGGTGGTCGCGGTGCACCATATTTTTTTGGTTCACGTATTTCGGACTCTCAAGACCGAAACCACAAGGTTCACCGCGAGTTGTGGCAAACTCTCACGGACATGTTTCCAGTCCTCAGAGATTCGCGGGTGACGCATACCTGGGGAGGACCACTAGGGATCGCCCGAGACTGGTGGGCATCATGTGGTCTGGATCGAAGTACCGGCCAAGGCTGGTCCGGTGGCTACGTAGGTGATGGTGTCGGCACCAGCCACCTTGGCGGTAAGACCCTCGCCCACTTAATTACCGAAACTCAATCCGAACTCACCACCCTTCCATGGGTAGATCACCAATCTCCCCCATGGGAACCGGAGCCGCTACGGTGGTTGGGGGCAAATGCCGGTCTTCAGATCATGCAACGCGCAGATGACTACGAAGATAGAACCGGTAAGCCATCACGGGCGGCTCAAGTGGTTGGCCGTCTCCTTGGCCAATAGAGCTATCTGCCAACAAATGGCTAAACTCGGATACACCTGTGATCCCTTCGAAAGGCACCCATAATGACCGGCCCCATCACCTCACCATTGGCGCTCTTTAACGTCGATGTTCTTGTCTCAGAGGAAGATAGAGCCATTCAATCGGTGGTCCGTGCCTATGTAGAGAATCACATCAAACCTGATATTGCTGATTGGTTTGAACGTGGGGAGATTCCTGCCCGTGAATTGGCCAAGGATTTCGGTGCTCTTGGGTTACTCGGAATGCACTTGGACGGATATGGCTGCGCCGGGACTACTGCCTTGGCATATGGATTAGCAGCTATGGAATTAGAAGCAGGTGACTCGGGAATTCGTTCGCTAGTCAGTGTCCAAGGATCACTCGCCATGTTTGCTATTCATGAATTCGGCTCCGATAACCAAAAGAATCAGTGGCTTCCTGGCATGGCTGCGGGCGACATCGTTGGCTGCTTCGGCCTCACCGAGGCAGATTTTGGATCCAACCCTCAAGGAATGCGCACTCATGCCCGCAGAGATGGTGGATCATCGGATGCAGACTGGATACTTAATGGCTCCAAAATGTGGATCACCAATGGCAACGTCTCAGATGTTTGCATTGTCTGGGCACAAACGGATGAAGGTATTCGAGGCTTCATTGTTCCAACTGATTCACCGGGATTCGTTGCCAATCTTATTCACCAAAAAATGTCGCTGCGGGCATCAGTAACCAGCGAGTTGGTTTTCACTGACGTACGCTTACCAGCAGACTCAGTCCTTCCCCTTGTTCGGGGACTGCGTGGCCCACTTTCATGTTTAAATGAAGCGCGATTTGGAATCGCGTTCGGTACTTTGGGAGCAGCGCGTGACTGTCTAGACACCACAATTGCTTATGCAATTGATCGCCTGCAATTTGACCGTCCGATTGCCGGGTATCAGCTGACGCAGAAAAAACTGGCAGACATGACTCTCGAATTAGGTAAAGGCATGTTGCTTGCCATTCATTTGGCAAATCTCAAAGACACAACTGGCGTATCACCCGAGCAAATTTCACTCGGAAAATTAAATAATGCGCGAGAGGCTCTTGCAATTGCTCGGGAATGCCGGAGCATTCTGGGTGGCAACGGAATAACTCTCGAGTATCCAATCATGCGTCACATGAACAATCTGGAGTCGGTATTCACCTATGAAGGCACCAATGAAATGCACACCCTTGTAATCGGCCAAGCGTTGACCGGCATTTCGGCGTTCAAGTAACTTCCTTGAGGTCACAATATGCTTAAGGTCACAACATGAAAGACACGTCATGACTGGGGCACTTGACGGGATTCTTGTGGCGGATTTTTCGCGAATTCTTGCAGGACCTTATGCAACCATGTTGTTAGCCGACTTGGGTGCAACCGTGATTAAAGTGGAGAAACCTGGGAGCGGCGACGACACTCGCTCATGGATCCCACCCGTGACTCCCGATAACCACTCCACCTACTTCGACAGCGTTAATCGAAATAAGAAATCTTTGACACTGGACTTCACCGAGGTTCGAGATCGGAATCGAGCAGTTAACTTAGCAAGGCAGGCAGATATCTTGGTTGAGAATCACAAAGTGGGTGCGCTTCAAAGATATGGACTCGATTACTCAAGCCTTTCGGCGGTAAATCCACAACTGATTTATTGCAGCATTAGCGGTTTTGGAAGTAAGGCGGGGAGTCAATTACCCGGTTACGATCTACTTGTTCAAGCAATGGGCGGGCTCATGAGCATCACCGGGACTGATGAGCCCACCAAAGTAGGTGTTGCCTTGGTCGATGTCGTCACTGGATTGCACGCAGCAATCGGAATTCTGGCCGCATTACATGCTCGAGAATCTTCCGGAGAGGGTCAGCACATTGAGATTAACCTGCTCTCTGCTTTGTTGTCATCTATGGTCAATCAAAGTGGGGCTTTTGCATTAGGTGGTGTGACGCCACAGCGAATGGGTAATGTCCACCCCAGTATTGCTCCGTATGAAGTCTTTGCCACCCAAGATCAATCAATAGTGATCGCGGTGGGCAATAATTCCCAGTTCGCCCAATTGTGTCACGTTCTTAAATTGAACAACCTAGAGAAAGATCCAATGTATTCAACAAATCAAGCCCGCGTGATTAATCGGTCGCAGTTAAAGGAACTATTGGAAAACCGACTGAAGACTGACACTTCCTCAGTGTGGACCTCCTCACTCAACGAGGCTGGAGTTCCGTGTGGACCCATAAATTCCATTGATCAAGCGTTCAAATTGGCCAGCCGATTGGATCTCGATCCAATCATTAACGGTCAAGTAGCCAACCCGTTAATCATGTCAGCGACACCCGTGGAAAATTACGTGCCCGCACCATTACTTGGCGAGTCTTCACAGGAAATTATTGAACTCCTACACCTAGATCGGTAGGAAGCGACCAGGGTTTTCAGATCTGTTTTTTACCCGGTTTTCTTCCGACTCTTAACTGCTCCCGCAAATACCTTCACCACTAGCCCGAGGTACACCAAGCCCAATGCCATTTGAACCATGATGACACTTCGCGCCATTACCGAAACAGGTGTGATATCACCGAAACCAACTGTCGACAATACTGTGATTGCGAGATAGAGCCCGGTAAATGAAGTGAGTGGCTCTGTGAACGAAGATGGATCATCAACACTGATGATTGTGTAAATAGTTGCAAACATAGCAAGGAATAAAAATGCCGTGGAAATCATGGCCTCCGTCGCCCTGACCTGCGGATGCTGGGAACGTCGAATTTCACGTAATTGGAAAAAGAAGTAAAAGGCATACACAACAGATAGAATGACGAAAGCCACAACAACTCCATAAGACTCTAATGCTCTGTCTTCTTGGGGAATTCTGCCCAGAAGTATGGCAACCACGGCAAATAAAAGTGTCAGCCTAAAGATTGTCGCCAGCAGCGTCTTGGCTAATGACTTATTCACAACATGCTTCACGGCTCCACGCTCCTTCGTGTTCACGGTGGAATCTATTCCAATGCTGCTAGTTGCCCGCAAGCACCATCAATTTCCCGCCCCCTAGTATCCCGCACCGTGACAGCGACGCCGTGTTCCTGCAAAATCCGAACGAACGCTGCTTCAGCTTCTGGGCGCGAAGCTGTCCACTTTGATCCAGGTGTCGGGTTCAAAGGGATCAAGTTGACGTGCACCAACTGATCTTTTAGTAATTCCCCTAACAGGTGCGCACGCTCAGGTTGATCATTGATATCTCTGATGAGTGCATATTCAATGCTGACTCTGCGATTGGTGACTCGGGCATATTCCCAAGCGGAATCGAGTACTTCTTCGACCGGCCACCGGGTATTGACTGGTACGAGAGTATCTCTGAGTTCATTATCCGGAGCGTGAAGCGAAACCGCCAAAGTGAGCGGCAAGCCCTCAGAGGCAAGTTGTCTGATTCTTGGAACAAGTCCCACTGTCGAAACCGTGACACCCCGAGCTGAGATTCCAAGACCGGATGGCGAGGGGTCGACAATCCGGTGAATAGCGGTCATCACCGCGTTGTAATTGGCTAATGGTTCACCCATTCCCATAAAAACAATATTCGAAACTCGCCCTGGACCACCAGCAATCTGATTGCGAGCCAAACTCTGTGCCCCAGCCAACACTTGACCAAATATTTCCGACGAGGATAGATTTCTGGTTAATCCTGCTTGGCCGGTTGCACAGAACGGACAATTCATTCCACAGCCCGCCTGAGATGAAATACACATGGTCACTCGACTTGGATATCGCATAAGCACACTTTCCACCAAGGAACCATCGTGAAGGCGCCACAGCGACTTCACAGTTTCTCCATTGTCACACTCAATTGAACGTACTGGGCTCAGCAGAGTTGGTAGGAGGGAGTCGACAATAAGCAATCGATCCTCAACAGGAACATCGGTCCAGTCTTGTGGATCTTTATCGAGGTGCTCAAAAATGTGACGTGAAACCTGATCCGCACGAAAACTGGGAATGCCGAGATCGGAAATCGCCTTTTTACGCCCGTTCTGATCCAAGTCCAGAAAGTGAACAGGTGGCTTTCCTCGCTTAGGAGACTCAAAAACTAGCTCACCGGGCACAGGCATTATGCGCTCACTGCGACTACGCCGGATCCAAGAAAGATAGTGAAAACTACCCAAGAAGCAAACGCATTTGGAATCAGAGAATCTAACCGATCCATGATTCCTCCATGGCCAGGAACAATCGATCCCATGTCCTTTACGCCCAAGTCGCGCTTTATGGCACTCTCAACAAAGTCGCCACCGGTAGCAGTCACAGTCAAGATAAGCCCCGCAACCAAACCTTGCCACCACGGCGCATCAAAAATCAAAACGAATGCGACTATTCCTACAACAGACTGAAGGACAACGCTACCGAAGAAACCTTCCCACGATTTTTTTGGGCTAAGGTGCGGAGCCATTGGGTGCTTGCCAAAAAGTACACCGAATGCATATCCACCAATATCGTTAGAGACGGTAAGCAAAATAAACACCGCCACTCTCCACGGTCCATTGTCTGCGGCCAGTGACAACATAAGAAATGCTGCCATAAAGGGCAAATAGGCGACTAAAAGAACTGATGCACCGATATCCACGAGGTAGCCCGTGGCGCCCTTACGAATTCGCCAAAACATGACCAGCAGAATAGAAACGCCTGTTGCAATGAGTTGAGCTTCAAATCCCCAAATATAAGCAGCCGCGGGAATAAAAGCGGTGGCTAGATATACCGGAGTCCTCGACACTGAAATATTCCGACGAGACAAGACAGTGACGAATTCATGGACCGCAATAAGTAAGGCAATAATGGCAACGACTCCAAAAAACCACTTCACGGTAAATAGAGTCAGAATCACAACGACTATCAAGGCAATTCCTGAAGCAATGGCAGCGGGCAGATTTCTCCCAGCTTTTGGCGTTGGCTGCTCAGATTCCATTCGTCAGACCTCGAGCAACTCAGCTTCTTTATGCTTCAGGATTTCATCGATGTGTTCGGCATTTTTGTGCGTGAGGTCATCGAGAGACTTTTCAGCACGGCGAATATCGTCTTCTCCTGCATCGCCATCCTTTTGCATGGTTTCGAGGGATTCTTTTGCATGACGGCGGATATTACGAATTGAAATTTTGGCGTCTTCGCCCTTTGTACGAGCCAGCTTTATGTATTCTTTACGCCGATCTTCCGTGAGTTGTGGAAGAACAACCCGTATCACATTGCCATCGGTGGTTGGGTTGATGCCAAGATCGCTATCGCGCAAGGACTTCTCGATACCGGCCATGGCTCCCTTGTCATAAGGGGTAATCAAAATCATTCGAGCTTCGGGAGTCTGAAAAGAAGCTAATTGATTGATAGGGGTTTGGGTCCCGTAGTAGTCAACTGAAACCTTGTTAAACATAGCTGGAGTTGCCCTCCCGGTTCGGATAGTGGAGAAATCCTCACGCGCTACGGCGATAGCCTTGTCCATTTTCTCTCCGGCCTCAGCCAGAATGAGATCAATTTCTTCTGACATTGTCAGTTCCCATCTCTTGATACATATACATAGATTGCCATTTCACACTCGGATGAGTGTTCCAATACTTTCACCGCGCACAGCTCGCGCAATATTTCCGTTTACCAAAAGATTAAAGACCACAATGGGAAGTTGGTTGTCTTGACACAAACTTATGGCCGTGGCGTCAGCAACTTTCAAGCCTTTCGCCAGTACTTCCGCCGGAGTCAATTGGTCGTATTTCACGGCCTTTGGGTTGAGACGAGGGTCGTCGTTGTACACGCCATCGACTCCTTTGGCCATCAGGACCACCTCGGCACCAATTTCCAGTGCACGTTGTGCGGCAGTGGTATCGGTGGAAAAGTACGGCTGACCTAAACCTGCTCCGAATATGACCACTCGACCTTTTTCCAAGTGTCGCATTGCTCGACGCGGGATATACGGTTCTGCGACTTGACCCATGGTGATGGCTGTCTGAACACGAGTATCAATACCAGCTTTTTCGCAAAAGTCCTGCAGCGCCAGGCAGTTCATGACGGTGCCCAACATGCCCATGTAGTCAGCACGGGCCCGCTCCATGCCGCGATCTGATAACTCAGCGCCGCGGAAATAGTTTCCGCCACCTATTACGACGGCAACTTCAGTGCCGGTGTCTACCACTGACTTGATCTGCTGGGCAATGGATCCAACAACATCTGGGTCAACGCCCAAGGCCCCTTCTCCTGCGAATGCCTCGCCACTTAATTTGAGAAGAACGCGTTTCCAGCCACCTTCAGGAACCCCTGGCCACAGGTCAATTGTTCCCTCAAGAGTTGATTGCACAGGAAGATCATTCATGGCCTTCCCCTCTCTGCGGTAACCTGACTACGCAAATCGAAAACCTCGTGGTTACTGCCCTGGCTCAAAACGGGCAAAGGCTGTCACTGTTGTATCTGCTTCAGCTAAAACCTGCGCCACCGTCTTCTTGTTATCGGTTACACTGGGTTGCTCCAGCAATACGACATCTTTGTAATACGAGTTAACGCGTCCTTCAATAATTTTTGGCATTGCAGCTTCGGGCTTGCCTTCTTCTTTGGCCGTTTCCTCAGCAATTCTTTTTTCACTTTCGACTGTCGCAGCCGGGACTTCCTCGCGTGTGAGGAATTGGGGACGCATGGCAGCAATCTGCATGGCAATCCCGCGAGCCGCTTCTTCATTGCCACTGTAGGCCACTAAAACACCTACCTGAGGAGGTAAATCTGATGCTCGCTTGTGCAAATAAAGAGCCACCGGTGTCTCGAGGACGGCAACTCTTCCGAGTTCGATTTTTTCACCAATAACACCGGCAAGTTCGTTAATTGCGGACTCGACAGATCCACCACTGTCAAGTGACTGAGTCAAAAGCGCCGCAACCGTCCCTGCTTGGCTGGCCTGTGCCGCAGCAGCAATTGAATTACCCAATGTCTGGAAATCCTCGCTCTTCGCCACAAAGTCCGTTTCACACAATAACTCGATAAGTGCATTTCCCGTTGAAGCGACAATGCCATTCGATGTGGTGCGCTCAGCACCACGTTTTGCAGCCTTTGCTGCACCTGAAATTCGAAGGGCCTCCACCGCATTGTCGAAGTCCCCACCGGATTCCTCAAGGGCTTTTTTGCACTCCATCATTCCGGCGGAGGTAGCTTCACGAAGTCGCTTAACGTCGGATGCACTAATTGATGCCATGGTTCTCAAATTTCCTATTCTGCTCTTGTAGTTTCAGGTAGTGGGAGGTTCTGTGACTTCACTCACTGTGAGAAGCTCGCGTTCCCACTCTGCAAGTGGCTCAACTTCAACTGCAGTCGCTCCCCCAGCGCGGGCAATTAAACCTTCTGCCGCAGCATCGGCAATGACGCGCGTCAACAGTCCAACCGCACGAATAGCATCGTCGTTTCCTGGAATTGGGTAATCAACAACATCAGGGTCACAGTTTGTGTCCAACATTGCTATTACCGGAATGTTGAGCTTGTGTGCTTCTTGGACTGCAATGTGCTCCTTGTTGGTATCAACAATCCACACAATGCTCGGAATTTTGGCCATGTCGCGGATTCCGCCGAGGGTTTTCTCCAGTTTCTCTTTCTCACGACGAAGGACCAAGAGTTCCTTCTTGGTGAGATTGGAACCAGCAACGTCACTGAAATCAATTACTTCAAGTTCCTTAAGACGCTGAAGACGCTTGTGGACAGTGCTGAAGTTCGTCAACATTCCGCCAAGCCAACGATGATTGACGTAGGGCATTCCCACCCGGGTAGCTTGCTCGGCGATTGCCTCTTGGGCTTGTTTCTTGGTACCCACAAACATGATGGATCCACCACGAGCAACTGTCTCTCGAACGAATTCGTAGGCTCGATCTATGTATCCCAATGACTGCTGAAGGTCGATGATGTAGATGCCGTTGCGCTCGGTGAAAATAAAGCGTTTCATTTTTGGGTTCCAGCGCCGGGTTTGGTGGCCAAAATGAACACCACTATCTAGCAGCTGTCGCATTGTTACGACGGACATTTGTACTACTCCTCGTGGGCACTTGGCCCGGATTACGCGGCCGCAGCCGCACACGGTTTATTGAAGGGATCCATTTTGGAACCCTCCCCTGGTGGCTTCGCTTTCGAACCTGTGCAAGCACAGACCGTGGGAAAGCGGCCGGACTACCGGATTAAGCCACGCGAATTTTCGAGCAGGTGTTTTTCGAGCACTTGGGAGTCCCAAGCCACCAAAGTCTAGGGGTATCCACAGTGATCCCCACTACCGCCCTCAACAAGGCCGCATCTGTGGACATTTGCCACCTATCAGAGGATATTGACCACCATAAGCCATGCGAATATCTCTGATTCTGCTGGTGATGAGCACTGTTCTGACCTATTCCCTCCCCGTTGCTCAGGGAAGTCCGGCACCCACCTCGAACCCGATCTCCCAGGATTGGATTTCGCCGTCGTGGCGCCTTCCGCTCAGGGGAGTTACTCCCCAAGATATTTCCACGGGCTTTGACCCACCAGAGGGCCACACCCATGGTGCGCGCGGCCATCGCGGGGTGGACTTCCCGGCGGATCTTGGAACGGCCGTCTACTCGGTAGGTGCCGGTGTGGTCTTTTTCGCCGGAACGATTGCCGGGAAACCCACGGTGTCGATCAGCCACGGTCTGCACCCTCGTTTAGGACCACGGCCTATTCGATCGACCTATGAACCCGTCGTGTCGACTCTATCTCGTGGTGAATACGTTTCCGCCGGTCAACTTATTGGCTACACCACCCTTGGCAACAGTCACTGCAGCGCGACTTGCCTTCACCTCGGGTTGAAAATTGACAAGGATCATTACCTCAACCCGACCCTAATGTGGTTTCATTCATCGTCACTCATGTCCTCTGCTCGCGGATGAGCAAGTCGAAAAGTATTTCGTAACCGGTCAACACTGACGTGGGTATATCTCTGAGTGGTGGACATAGATGAATGACCCAAAAGCTCTTGCACGACTCTCAGGTCAGCGCCACCCTCAAGAACATGGGTAGCGGCCGAATGTCTCAAGGCGTGTGGCGAAAGTCGCTGGCCCGTTGTCGCTAACGTAACTCTGTTTACCAGGGTGCGAACCGCTCGTGGGTCAATTCTGGCACCGCGCACTCCAACGAACAGGGCCAATTTATCGACGGTAATCTGTGAGCGCAAAGTTATCCAATCTTGCACTGCACCAGCAGCAGGGATCCCGAAAGGTACGACTCGTTCCCTATTGCCTTTACCCAATACTCTTACAACGTTTCGCGTCTGGTCGACATCAGAAATATCAATGCCACACAATTCGGAAACCCGAATGCCCGTGGCATAAAGCAATTCCAATATTGCAATATTTCGAGCTTGAATGGCCGGGTCATCTTCTACGATTGACATTATTGCCTGAACGGCCTGTTCGGTACTCAAAATGGATGGCAATGTTTTTGGTACTGATGGACTCAGGAGTCTGACCGCGGGATCCTGATCTATTATTCCGCGCTTGCGGGCCCATGATGTAAACGCTCGAGCTGCCGCAGCCTTGCGCGCAATGGTTGAGCGCGCTTGACCACGTTGTTGTAGATCAGCCAACCAGGAGCGCAGATCAATCAATGTGAGATCCGCTACAGACTGGGCGGAATTGACGAAGCCAAAAAGGCCACGCAAGTCTGCCTGATAGGCAGCCACGGTATGCACACTTCGCTTTCGTTCATCGCGGATGTGCACTACGAATCCATTGATTTGATCTTCAATGACCGCCGATAACTTCTGCACTCCAATAGTGTGCATGAAAAATTCGCAATCCCCCTTCGACACTTGGAAAAGTGTCTATGTTCTTCTCCATAAAAATCCATCTGAATGAGCCATTTCCTTGATCTCCAACTCGGTCAGGCAGGACATGATCTCTGGCAATGAATAATTCGATGTGCCAATGAGGTCCGCAGGAAAGCACCCGCCGCGCTGAGGTAAGGCCTCCCATATGTCAAGTTCACGTTGAGAAAGTGAGCGCCAATCAAGTTTATGTTCTTTCTCAGCCAACTTTGGGGGTTCCAGTTTCATGACTCGAAGGACATCGGCCGGTGAAGCAACAAGGGAAGCAACTTCCTGAGAGATAAGGCTGTGAACTCCCACTGATTGCGAAGACTGTACTGATCCAGGAACCCCCATAACGGTTCGGTTCATCTGGTGTGCTCGATGTGCGGTGGACTCTGTTCCACTTCGGTTCGATGCTTCAATCACCAAAGTTCCTAATGTCAGGGCAGCGATAATGCGATTGCGGGTCAGGAATCGTTGACGTCGGGGTTCCTGCCGCGGGGGCGATTCACTGACAATTGCCCCACAGTCCATGATTTTTGCAAATACATGTTCATTTGAAGCTGGGTATCGAGAGTGCACGCCACCCGCAAGCACACACAATGTTGGCGCTCCCACCTGCAATGCTCCTTGATGCGCTGAAACATCAATTCCAATTGCTCCACCAGAAACAACCGTCAGCCCGCTCTCTGATAATTCACCTGACCAACTGATGGCAATATCTCGACCATAAGGAGTGCAGGCTCTAGCGCCCACAATTGCTAGGGACTTAAGTGAAAGAATCCGAAAGTCGGCTGACCCTAGGGACCAGAGAACACAAGGAGATTCCTCGGCAAGGCACTCGAGTTGTTGTGGCCACCCAGTCTCACCGCGGGTGATGAATCTCGCCCCAATTGCGAGCGCGAAATCTCGTTCCTTGTCCAATGAAAATTCAGTGAATGCGCCGTGGATTCGAGGACGAGACATAGGTTTAATCCGGCCCGAGAGAAGCATTTCAATGACGGAAGTGGGCCGATGCTTTGTCAGAGCCCGATTTACAATTTCATCGGCAGGTTCACAGAGATGTGCCAGGGTGAAGTATGCATCCCGATCATTCTCCGGCAATTGATCAATTCTCATGCGGTGAGCATCCCCGGTCGCTCACGCAGATGAATTGCCATGGCAATGTCATTGCGATCTGGCTGCTGATGGCCGGCGAGATCTGCGATACTCCACGCCACTCGAAGGATCCGATGAGCACCACGAAGTCCTCCTGACTTGCGCCGAAAAGCATCAAGTAACTCTTGTCCCCCCACTGTCGGTTGAAATTTCGCGAGTAACTGCGAAGCAGGTACGAGCGCGTTTACTTGCCACGGTGAGTCTTGGAGCCGCCAGCGGGTTCTTTCCCGCGCTTCCTTGACCCGAAGAGCAACGGTGGCGGAGTTATCCCCAAGCTCAGTCGATGCGACGTGCGGCATGGAGATATTGATATCCATTCGGTCAAGAAGCGGGCCTGAAAGTCGCTGGGCATAGTTCCTTCGAGTTATTGAGGGGCACGTACACTCCTGCCGAGTTTCAGGAGATGAATTCCCGCAAGGACATGGATTGGCTGCCATCAGTAATTGAAATCGTGCTGGCAGCACTCCACGCCAATGGGATCTATTCAAAACAATCTGACCAGACTCGAGAGGCTGCCGCAGAACCTCAACAACATTGCGCGCAAATTCCGGAGCTTCATCGAGGAAAAGAACTCCATGATGAGCTTTAGTGATTGAGCCTGGATTCACTCGCTGCCCATGCACGCTTCCAACAATCGCCGAAAGGCTCGACGAATGATGTGGTGCTTCAAATGGAGGCACCGTGATGGAACCACGTCCGGCGAGCGTCCCAGCAATGGCATGAATCGAGGTGACCTCCAATGATTCGTGGTCGTCAAGTTTTGGCAGGATTCCGGGCAGCCTCTCTGCTAACAGGGTTTTGCCCACACCTGGTGCGCCCACCATCAGCATGTTGTGCGAACCAATTGCGGCAATCTCTAAGGCCCACCTTGCTTGCTGCTGTCCGAGAACATCTGATAAATCCAAAATGAACTCAGGCTCAATTGGCGAATCGACATCTGGCAGCAGCGATTCGGCACCATGCACTAATCCTTGGATCACATGAGTCAATGTCGAATACGACACAACCTTGATACCCGGAACAACAGAGCAATGGAGGTTATTGTCTTTGGGAACCACGACACTTGTGAATCCTGCTTGTGCGGCGGCGACCGTGGCGGGCAGAGCACCCGGGACCTGACGAATGCTGCCGTCAAGGCCCAATTCACCCACGAAGACTGTCGTGGTGAGAGCAGTGGCTGGAATTTGACCAGTTACACCCAACACTCCCATAGCTATTGCTAGATCCAGTCCTGCTCCCTGCTTTCGGACTTCCGCCGGGGACAGACTGATGGTCACTCTTCCCTTCGGCCATTTCAAGTTCTGATTCCCCAGGGCAGTGCGCACCCGGTGCCGGGCTTCATTCACCGATGCATCGGGTAAGCCCACTACCCCGACCGTTGGGAGTCCTTGGGAATGGTCAACTTCAACCACCACTATTTGCCCAGCCACACCACTGACCACCGCACCAAAAGACCTAGCTAAGGACATGTCAGACGTCACGTATGTGCGTAATTACCGGTGGACCAACAAGCGGTTGAATGATCCCAACAACATCGAAGCGAATCAAACGCGGATTCACGCCCTTGTCCTTCAACCAGCGCAGGGCCAGGCTTCGCATTCGGCGTACTTTCCGGGCACTCACCGCCTCCGCAGGTGCCCCAAATGCTTCACTTCTCCGGGTCTTGACCTCACACACAACGAGGTCGGCTCCATCACGCGCAACGACATCAATCTCGCCGATATCACAGCGCCAATTTCGCTCGAGAATAACAAAGCCTTTGACTATCAGATGTTGGACAGCGATTTCCT
This sequence comes from uncultured bacterium, assembly GCA_903896585.1. GTDB lineage: Bacteria > Actinomycetota > Actinomycetes > S36-B12 > S36-B12 > UBA4592. The sequence continues at coordinate 28,872 of CAITYI010000261.1, read as the reverse complement.
CGCCGTATTTTCCGAGGGCATCTTTGGGTTTCATGTTCTAACTGTGGTTGAGAAAACGAGTATCAGGTACCCACGAGTTTTAGCTTGTGGAAATCATTCTCCATCGATCCCTGGCAATTTCCAGGAGGTTCGGTGCTCTGGAGATACACCCAAGGACCGCAGTGCCTGCACGTGCTGCGCTGATGCATAGCCCTTATTCCGACTCCATGAATACCCCGGGAATATCTGGTCTAGTTCGCACATGAGTGAATCTCTAGTGACTTTCGCAATGACGCTGGCAGCAGCCACTCCCAGGCAATTAACATCACCCTTAATTTCAGTGAATACGGGGAGATCAGTGACCCGAGACAGAAAGTTGGTATTCCCATCGAGGAGTACTGCTTGTGGCAAGGTTGCCAGACTTGATAGGCCTCGTTGGGTTGCGAGCGCTAACGCACCCATGATCCCAAGATCATCTATTTCACGGGCGGATGCCTCACCTGTTGTAGAGCAAATGGCCCACGAAGATATCTGAGGCAGAAGACTCTCACGAGCAGATGAACTCAGTAATTTGCTGTCGCGAATTCCCTGTGGTGACATTGTCATGGCACTTTCGACAACAACTATCCCAACAAGAACCGGTCCCGCAAGTGCTCCTCTCCCCACTTCATCGACGCATGCAATGGTCGAGTAGCCGGAGGCAAAAAGTTCCATCTCTCTCGCACGATTCGGCATGGTCGTCACCAGAGTGGACCACCGTCTGAACCGGGCATCACTTTGCGTATGGATTTCCTGCTGCAATAGACGGATTTCCAAAAATTTCAGGAATAGGCTCTGTGGAAAATCGATCAAATGGCCACACTACGAGTACGACACGCCCCACAGCATTTTCTATGGGTACGGATCCATTGTTTTCATCTAGATGAAAGCGTGAATCAGCCGAGTTCCCGCGATTGTCACCCATGACGAACATGCCTCCGGGCGGAACGGTAACGTCGAATAAGACCTGATCCGTTGGCCCCGAGATATAGGAGCTTTCATCAAGACCTATTCCGTTGAGAACAATCTGGCCGGCATCATTACAACAAGCAACTTGATCTCCTTCAATTCCAATTACTCGCTTTACGAGATCGTCGCCCGAATCACTGGGTAACAGTCCTACGAAAGTCAATGCTTGCGTGAGGGCACCGCGAATTCCGGAATTACTTGTCTCAAAGAGAGGGAGCCACTCACTAGGATCCTTAAACACCATGATTTCCCCGCGCTCGACCCCTGAGATTCGAGTAGAGATCTTTGATGCAATCACTCGATCATTTATCTGAAGTGTCTGCTCCATGGAACCGCTGGGAACATAAAAAGGTTGAATTAAAAACGCCCGCATAAATGTCGCGATTCCCAGAGCGATCGCGATGATGACCACAAACTCGATCACACTCCGAAGAAATGAGCTATTTTTTTTATCTTTCCTCCGTCGATCTTTCCTCCTTGGATCTTTCCCCCGTCGAGTCGAAGGGTCCAGGTCATTTGTCAACTCTTGGGGTTGCCAAGCATCCGAAGGTGTATCTCGTGCAGGGATTGCCACCAGTTCACCCTCTCTCGAAATGTGGTCGCGCACGTTGGACAGGCTGTGTCATATTCTCATTGCGCCATTAACTGTAATCGACCAGGAGGCCACAGGATTGCAACGACCTGCCCCCGCACTTGGGAAGTTGAGACAAACCCTCCGCCTGGCGCTCCTAATTGAGTTCTGGAATCCGCCGATTCGGACCGATGATCACCAAGTACCCACAATTTTCCCTCTGGTACTTCAACATCGAACTCGAAATTGCTGGCCAAGTCGCCAGGATAAAGATAGGAGGTTTCATCTAATGGCACATCGTTGATGGTGATCCAGCCATTGGGATCGCAGCATTCGACTCGATCACCGGCGACGCCAATGACGCGCTTCACGAAATCTTTGTCTTCGAGCGATAATGAATCTCGACCATTGAACACAATGAGATCCCCGGAAACGATGGGATTGAACCAGTAGGCCGTGTGATTGACAACAACCCGATCACCTACCTGCAGCGTTTGTTCCATAGAGTTTGAGGAAATAACGAACTGCTGGAGAATGAATATGGAGAAGAGCCACGCCATAGCAACAATTGCGGCCATCCACAGCAAGAATTTCACAAATGAAATCTTGTCCGTGATGCGAAATTAGCTATCGCTCTTGGGAGTATCCCGAAGCTCGCGAATTTTCGCCTTCTTGCCCCGAAGTCCACGAAGGTAGTACAACTTGGCTCGACGAACATCTCCGCGGCTGGCGACTTCGATTTTCTCTATGATCGGAGTATGAAGTGGGAAAGTGCGCTCGACACCCACGCCGTAGGAGACCTTGCGAACGGTGAAAGTCTCGCCGATTCCTGAGCCGGAACGTCCAATCACGACTCCCTGGAATACCTGCACGCGAGTTTTATTGCCTTCGACAACCTTCACAAAAACCTTAAGATTGTCACCGGCACGGAAATCCGGAATGTCGTCGCGGAATGAACCTTGATCCACCATGTCGAGCGTCTTCATGTGTACTTCTTCCTGTACGCGCCATAGGTCGCCCACGGTTATAGGGAGACTGCTGTGTGTGTCGGCGTATCCGGATCCCCTATGGCAGATCTCCGTGAACCGAGCCCCCGAAGTCTGCCACATATCATCCCACTGGTCACACTCGGCTCAGATTTAGGGAAGATCCCTCATGAGATCGGGCCGATTTACGTGTGTCCGCCGGATGGAATCCGCTGCTCGCCATTTGGCGATCAATGCATGATTTCCGCTGATTAGGGGCGCTGGCACCTCAAGATCCCGCCAGATGGGAGGTTTGGTGAATACCGATCCCTCAACCCTTCCACCGGGGAGCGAAAAAGAATCGTCAGCCGCGCTGGTGGAATTGCCCAACACCCCAGGCATGAGTCTGGTGACCGCTTCGGTCATGGCCATGACGGCAACTTCTCCCCCGGCAAGTACGTAATCCCCAAGACTCACCTCGTGGACACCAGCCCAGTCAGGCTGACTTGAGTAATACATGGCAACGCGGGAATCAATGCCTTCGTATCTGCCGCAAGCAAAGACTAGATGAGTTTGAGTTGTCCATGAGGTAGCCAACGACTGGTTGAACAGCACACCTGAAGGAGTGGGAATAACAAGTAACGGTTTATTTCCGGCCTGAGTTCCCAGTCGATGCACCGCATCAAGTGCCGTTCCCCATACGTCGGCTGACATGACCATGCCAGGACCTCCCCCATATGGAGTGTCATCCATTTGCCGATGGGGGCCCACGCCCCACTGGCGTAAATCATGAACGTGAATATCAAAAATATGATCTCTACGAGCTTTGCCCACCAAAGACAGATGGAGTGGCTCAAAATACTCAGGGAATAGTGAAACAATGTCAATTCGCACGGGATCGCGCCTCCTTTCAACTGACTACGAGCAATTAATCATTACCTCGTGTGACAGCATCTTCAGGGTCGGATAGCAACCCTTCTGGCGGGTCGATCACAATTATTCGAGTTTCGGTATCAACTTCGGGAACCATATGGTCATTAAAGGGAACCAAAACCTCCGTGTCACCGGTCCACACCACGAGGAGATCTTGGGCAGGCAGGTGTAGTACGTCTTTCACAACACCGATTTGTTTTTTGTCAACGGTCAGCACTGAGCAACCCACCAGATTGGAATCATAAAATTCAGATGGGTCCTCAGGTGCCTGTTCATGATCACGCTCAACCTGGAGAATAGAACCTCGCAGGGTTTCTGCGGCATTGCGGTCATCAATGCCTAGGAACTTAATCAGGATGCGACCTGAATGCCAGTGCATGTGAGAAATGACGAGATCTGAACCAGATTCGCGCATGAGGGTATTTCCTGGCGCAAAACGCGTTTCGGGTTCATCCGTGCGTGACTCCACGGTAACTTCACCACGAATGCCATGGGGTTTTCCAATCCGCCCGACGGTGACCCGCACGAGTTTTAGCGCTCGGTAACGTCGAGAAAATCGATTCGCACACCGCGACCGTCATTTAATGCTGTGACTACCGTACGCAATGCTGTTGCAGTTCGACCCGATCGACCAATGACTCGTCCCATGTCTTCCGGATTTACGCGGACATCAAGTGCCTTGCCTCTACGGTCCGAGCGCATGGTGACCGAAACATCGTCCGGGCTGTCTACTATGCCTCGAACAAGGTGCGCCAGAGCGTCCTCGAGCATTAGGAAGTCTTTTCCGAATCATCCTTGTGCAGGACGTCTTCCACCTTGTGCTCAACGGCCTTCGCGGCTTGTTCTATTTTTTCGGCGACATCTTCAACAACGTCGGCAACTTTTTCGGCGACATCTTCAACAACGTCGGCAATTGACTTTGCGACATCCTCGACAACGTCCACGGCCTTTTCAACGATCTTTTCGGCGTCATGGGCGACAACGTCTGCGGCTTTTTCGGTATCGGTCACAAGCTTCTTGGGCTTGGGCTTCTTTGGTTCGCTTTGAGCCTCAGTCACCGCTGCTTCATAGGCAAGCACCTTGCTGGGCTTGGGAGCGGCAACCTGAAGTGTTCCTTCTGCACCGGGTAACCCCTTGAACTTCTGCCAATCACCGGTCACTTTCAGGATCGCCAAAACGGCTTCAGTCGGTTGGGCACCCACTCCTAGCCAATATTGGGCACGCTCTGACTTGACCTGAATCAGGCTCGGATTCTGAACCGGCTGATAAATACCAATTTCTTCGATAGCGCGACCATTGCGGGCGGTACGCGAATCGGCAACGACAATGCGGTACTGGGGGGCGTGGATTTTTCCTACACGCTTGAGCTTAATTTTGACGGCCACGGTGGGCTTTTCTCCTCGGTAAATGGTCGAAATCCGAGCAAACGAGTGGGGACGCGTTCACACAAAGTTCCTGCGGGCTGCGAGTCAAAAGGTTGAGAGGGACCTTTCGCTCACAAGAGCGACCACATGCTACCCGACCCCCCTCGGGACGGCTGCCTCCGGTCTAGCAAGTACTCACTGCAGCAATTTTCGTAGCTCCGGTGGCAATGACCCTAGATCCGGTTCCCCACTCAGTGCGTCCTGAACACCCACTGCCCTTTTTGCCGGGTTTCCACTGCGTCCTTTGGCTCCTTTGCCCGGCTTAACTGATTTCTGCTGTTTGCCCTTGGACTTTTTCCCACCGCCCGAGGATGGAAGACCTCCCATGCCCGGCAAGCCTCCCATGCCCGACATGCCACCTTTACCCATCTGCTTCATCATTTTTTGGGCCTGAGCGAAGCGTTCTATCAGACTATTGACGTCATTGACCTTGGTGCCGGACCCCGCGGCGATGCGCGCACGACGCGATCCGTTAAGAATTTTGGGATCGCGTCGTTCAGCAGGTGTCATTGACAAAATTATGGCTGCGACCCGATCAAGCTCTTTGTCATCGACTTGATCCAATTGGGCTTTCATGTCTCCCATGCCGGGGAGCATTCCTAGAATCTTGCCGAGCGAGCCCATTTTCTTCACTGCCTGCATTTGTTCCAGAAAATCTTCTAGCGTAAAACTCTCGCCTTGGGCAATTTTTTCGGTAAAGCGATCGGTTTGTTCGGCATCAAATGCTCGTTCGGCTTGTTCAATGAGGGAGAGAAGATCACCCATGTCCAGAATTCGGGAGGCCATTCGATCCGGATGAAATACCTCGAAGTCTTCTAGTTTTTCGCCCGTGGATGCGAACATGATGGGTCGTTCAACAACGGAGACAATGGAGAGGGCGGCACCACCACGGGCGTCTCCGTCAAGTTTCGTCAGAACAACTGCATCAAATCCAATGTGATTTACAAACTCTTTTGCTGTGATAACTGCATCTTGCCCGATCATGGCGTCGACCACGAAAAGCACATTCTCCGGCGAAACTGCATCTCGCACTTGGGCAAGTTGGTTCATGAGTTCTTGGTCAATCGCCAATCGACCGGCAGAGTCCACAATGACAACGTCATGCATTTTCTCGATGGCAAATTGCTTGCCAGCCCGGGCGACGGCCACCGGGTCCCCGATGCCATTCCCGGGTTCCGGAGCAAAGGTTGGCACCCCCGCACGCTCGCCGACAACTTTCAATTGATCCACAGCATTAGGCCTTTGAAGATCCGCCGCAACCAACAGCGGAGTATGTCCCTCTTGGGCCAACATTTTGGCTAATTTCCCAGCGAGGGTAGTTTTACCTGCGCCCTGGAGACCGGTTAAGAGAATGACAGTGGGACCGGTCTTAGCGAATATCAAAGAACGAGTCGACCCACCGAGTATCCCGATCAATTCCTCGTGAACGATCTTAATTATTTGTTGGGCGGGATTGAGGGCGCCAGAAACTTCAGCAGACAGAGACCGTTCCTTAACCGTTGCGCAAAATGCTTTAACCACCGGCAGCGCCACGTCTGCTTCGAGCAAAGCGGTACGAATCTGAGCGACAGTTGCATCAATATCAGATTCGCTCAGACGACCTTTGCCCCGAAGACTCTTAAAGGTTCCGGCCAGCCGATCAGATAGTGACGCGAACATCTGAACACTCCTCAAGGTGGACGCCGATTACCCCCCAAGGTTAGTCTCGAGTGCCATTCGATCGGACTGAGACTGGAGAGTTGAGTCAAACTCGGGCGCCAGATGCCTCCGAATTGCCGAAATAACCTGTTGGCCTTCAAATTCGGTGGGTGGCTGACCCAGTGAATTTCTAATGAAAAAGACATCCACAGCATCTAAGCCGAGAGTCGATATTCGCGCACCGGTGATTGTCAGCGCACAGGCAGAAATTGCTCGTGAAATGTCATAAAGGAGCGCTTTGCGGTCCCGAGCTCTCACCTCTACAACTGTCTGTTGATCGGAGACTCGCGATATATTCACCATCACGCTTGAATCGGGCGAAGGATTTCCCTCTAGCTTGCTCTCGAGGTCTAATTCGCCAGACAGAACGCGTTTGATATCACGAAGCAGAAAGTCCACATCTGGCAAGTCACCAAAGAGCGGTTTAACACTCCACACTTGAATGGCACGCAGAGGACTCTCGTACAGGTCTGCTGCGCGTACGTGTAAGCGGTGCATTGCGAATACGCCGGCCACCGCGGTGAGTAACCCGATTTGATCTGGTAAGCCAATCACCACTCGGTAACCATCGGACTCATTTTCCGAATGAAAAATCACGCCATCAGAATCTGGCGAATACATCGAGCCATCGAAAACAGGTTCGCTTTTCGCAGGAATCTTTCCCGACAATTTCTGGATTGCGCGCTGAGCTGCATTGATGATCAGATTTTCTCGCCATTGAGAGCGGAGCGAAGGACCCGTGGCACGTGAATCGGCCAATGTCAGTGCGAGTAAGAGTTCAATATTGTCCGGTGACTCAAGGTGTGCACATAAAGAATCTATGACCGCTGGGTCTTCAATATCACGGCGAGTCGCAGTATCAGCCAAAAGCAAATGATGAAGTACCAGTAACTCAACCGAGTGGACTTCTTGATCCTTGAAGCCCATTCGAGACATGATTTCTCGAGTCATTTGTGCTCCAACTACCGAATGGTCGCCCGCTAGCCCCTTGCCAATGTCATGCAAAAGGCACGCCATGAGCAATAAATCTGGACGTTTCACCGTCCGCGTGAGTTCTTGACCTTGGACAACGCATTCCACCAGGTGCCGGTCCACGGTGAACTCATGTAGTGAATTGAATTGCGGTAGCGAACGAACATGCTCCCACTCAGGTAACCAACGACTAATGAGATCAAATTGGTCCAATGATTCCCATGTCGAGAGCATCCCGAAACGAGAGCCTAATAATTGCAATAGCGAATTTCGCATTGCGGAGTTCCAGACCGGTGCCATCTCAAGACCTGATTTACTCAACCAACCGAGCAAAAATGGCGAAATGGGCAGTTCCGCAATAGATGCTGCAGCCGCTACCGACAACGTCATTTCCACAATATTGTGTCCTGATTCAAGATCTGGCATAACGGTTTTGGCCAACACCACTTCGCCGCCATGAATAACCACGCCATCTGCTATCGGACGTCGAACATCTCTCTTGCCCTTGGTCCGTTCCAGTTGACCCCATGCTCGATCGCTTGCGTACGCAATTTGACGACCAGCTAGATAGATGGATCTGAGAAGTTCCGCCGCGTTGCGGAATCCCAAATCTTGGGCAATTTCCGGTTGATCCTGCAATCGAAGGCGATCACTGCGTGACTTAAGGTGCATTCGGCTTCGCACGTCTAAAAGGAACTTTGCGCTGTCGAGCCAGTCAGCCTGTCCGGTCTCAACACGCCAGGTAGCGCCCAATGCGCGAAGTATCCCAACATCTCTCAAGCCTCCATAGGATTCCTTCAGGTCTGGCTCAAGTAACTGAAAGAGGTCGCCGGATCTTGATCTTCGCTCAGCAACGAGGTCACGAAGTTGGGGCAGCATTTTTGCACTTGATTTACGCCAGTCTGCGTGAATATCTTGATGTAGTCGGCTGCCTAATTCCGAATCGCCAGCAACAAGGCGTGCATCTAACAGACCCGTTACCACCTTGGGATCTCGCATTGCCATGGCTCGCGCCTCCGCAATTGTCCGCACACTGTGGTCAAGAGACATTCCCGAGTCCCAGATCGGATACCAAATCCCGGCCGCAACCTTCTCTGCGTGCCGTGCTCGTGGTTGGTGCAGTAGCACCAAATCGAGATCGCTGCGCAACGTGGGTTCCCCCCGACCAAGACTTCCCACGGCAATGAGAGCGAAATCGGAGGCATCTGCTGTGGTTTGCGCAATGGACGCTGCTAACAACTGGCCAAGCCAGGTGTCCAGGCTCTGAGTCAACAATTCGCGCTGCTCTTCACCGTGGACACCTGGCTGATTGGCTATAGATTCCTTTACCGAGAAAAAGGACATCTGAATCTACAGCGCGTCATGGCCCCGCTCACCTGTGCGAACTCGGATTACTTCTTCAACCGGAGTCGCCCATACTTTGCCATCGCCAATCTTTCCGGTATTTGCGGCGGTGACAATCGCATTGAGAACATCTTCAGACATTGAGTCGTCAATCAAAACCTCAATACGAACTTTTGGTACGAGATCAACGGTGTATTCAGCCCCGCGATACACCTCGGTGTGACCGCGCTGTCGCCCAAATCCGGAGGCCTCAGACACTGTCATGCCATGAACGCCAATGGCCTCAAGGGCGTTTTTGACATCATCTAACTTGAATGGTTTGACAATTGCTGTGATCAGTTTCATCAGATTCCTGCTTCCTCGCGTCGAGCCGCACCCGCACCTACTCCAGCAAACCGGCCCCCACCACCGGCCTCGCCCAGTTCATACGCCGATTCTGCATGTTCTTCCAGGTCAACACCACTTATCTCGGTGTCCTTGGACACGCGCAAGAGGCCGGAAGCCTTTAACGCAAGACCAATGAGAAGAGCTATTACGAAAGAGTAGCCAAGAACGGCAAACGCGCCAATGGCTTGCTTCCCAAGTTGATCGGCTCCTCCGCCATACAGCAGGCCATTGACACCGGCAGGAGCTGCCTCGGTGGCGAGAAAACCAATCAGTAGCGTCCCGATAAGCCCACCCACCAGGTGCACTCCGACCACGTCAAGTGAATCGTCGTAGCCGAGCTTGTATTTCATGCCCACTGCTAGTGCACACAGCACACCCGCGATCACACCGATTGCGAGAGCACCCATCGGGCTCACTGCAGAGCAGGCCGGCGTGATTGCCACCAGTCCCGCAACGATCCCTGAAGCAGCACCCAGAGTGGTCATGTGACCATCGCGAATTTTCTCAACGACCAACCACCCGATGGCCGCCGCACACGTGGCCGCAAATGTATTCAGGAAAACCACGGCCGCTGTGTTGTTTGCTGCTAAGGCTGAACCGGCATTAAACCCAAACCAACCGAACCAGAGAAGTGCCGCGCCAATCATGACGAGGGTCAAATTGTGAGGACGCATTGGTGTGCGTGGCCAACCCACTCTTCGACCAACAACAATTGCTAGTGCCAAAGCAGCAGCACCCGCGTTGATGTGGACAGCCGTACCTCCGGCAAAGTCAATGACGCCCATTTCAAAGATCCATCCGCCGGATGCCCACACCCAGTGAGCCACTGGGAAATACACCAGGATTGCCCAAACGGTTCCGAAAATGAGCCAACCATTGAATTTAGTTCGATCGGGAATAGCCCCGGCGACCAAACCTACGGTCAGCGCGGCGAACATCCCCTGGAATGCCACGAATGCCATGATCGGAAGCGTTGCTTCAGGGTTATCTGCCATTAAGGATTCGAGGCCTAAGAACTCGGTGGGATCGCCAATTACCCCTCCAATATCGGAACCAAATGTCATGGAGTAGCCAAAGATCACCCAAATGACACCCACAATAAACAGCACACCCATCACCATCATGAGCATGTTCAGAACAGACTTAGCGCGCACCATTCCACCATAGAAAAATGCGAGCCCTGGAATCATGAGTAACACCATCGCGGCTGCGGTAAGCATCCATGCTGTGTCACCAGTGTTCAAGGCCGGATCCATAGGTTTCCTCCTCGTGGTTCTCCACTACTCCCCGGTGGGAGTAGTTCTCGGTGAACCAAGAGTGCCGGGCATGAGTTTCCGATAAAGACTTAACGTGTTTCCAATGTGTGAAAAAATCACCGTCATATTTCGACGAAGTTACGAAATAAGCGCCTCGACAAATTCATTTACGTCAAATGGTGCCAGATCATCGGGTCCTTCACCCAGACCCACGAGTTTGACCGGCACACCAAGTTCGCGCTGAACCGCCACCACAATTCCACCCTTGGCAGTGCCATCGAGTTTGGTTAAGACAATCCCGGTTACATCGACGACCTCACTGAAGACGCGCGCCTGCGCAAGCCCATTTTGCCCAGTTGTTGCATCGATCACTAGGAGAACTTCGTCAACCGGGCTTCGTTTTTCAATCACCCGCTTTATTTTCCCTAGTTCATCCATCAAGCCTGTTTTGGTATGTAATCGTCCAGCCGTGTCAACCACAATGACATCAACCTCACTGTCTTGGCCTATTTGTACCGCTTCAAATGCAACCGAAGCGGGGTCACCACCTTCCGGCCCTCTGACTACAGCGGCCCCCACTCTGTCTCCCCACGTTTGTAGTTGATCGGCAGCGGCCGCTCGAAATGTGTCTGCTGCTGCCATCACCACGGTTTGTTGGTCGGCAATCAGAACGCGAGCAAGTTTCCCCACGGTAGTTGTTTTACCTGTGCCATTGACACCCACTACCAATATGACGGCAGGGCGATCGCCCTGCCCATGGGCAACCTCCCGATTCATGGTTGGATCAATTAAGTTGGTGAGCGCTTCTTTGAGAGTCGCCCGCATGAACTCGGGCGAACTGTCTCCTGCAACAGTTATGCGTACCTTGAGTTCCTCCATGAGCTCTTGAGTGGGTCCGACCCCAAGATCCGCACCAAGAAGGGTCGCTTCGATTTCTTCCCACACTTCCGCATCCAATGAGCTACTTGATAGCAGACTTAAGAGACCTTTCCCGAAAACGCTATTCGACCGAGCCAATCTGGCGCGTAACCGGGACATTCGACCGGAACTCGGTTCCGGAATTTCGACCTCCCATTGGGCGAGTTCTGACTCAGTAGGTGGCAGTGGTTCACGATCTTGTAGAGCGGCACCAACCTCGATGGACTCAATATTCTTGCGAGGAGTGTCCCGCGGAACAGATGAGTCGTCGCCAACTCCAGGGGCATAGTCGATTCCTGGTCGTGGCCGAATTTGATCTTCGTCGACATCTCGACTACGAAGAACTGCAATCGACCCACCGACCGCAAGTCCCAAAATGAGGATGCCTGAAATAATGAGAATAATCAAAAGGGAGTCCATGACGAACAATCCTGCCACTGGGCGATTTCAGGTCATCAGTGCGTGGCCAATGCTCGCTCGAATACTCGCTGCACTATTTATCGTGGCCGGTATCGGCAATGTGCTGGGCATTGTGTGGACCAAGCCATTTTTGATGCCTCTCCTGCTCTTCTGGGCAGTTACCATCATGTACTCCCAACGACTAACAGGGGCCTGGAGGGTTTGGCTCGTGGTGGCCCTTTGCTTTTCATGGCTGGGTGACCTCGCCTTGATGGGGACGGGTCACACCTGGTTTCTCACTGGCATAGGTGCGTTCGCGGTAGCTCAAATTTCTTATATCGTGATGTTTCAAGGTGTTCCGGGAATCAATTTGGTTTGGGCCTGGAAGATCACACTCATTCCCTATCTTGGCTTCTGGGTGCTCCTGAACTTTCTAATCACGCCCGGTGACTTACGGATACCCGTGTTCATTTACAGCGCCCTGCTCATTGGGATGGCCATCTCGGCTCTCAACTGTGCCCTGCGACTTCAATCCCCGTGGCGATTCCTGCCCGCATTTGGGGCCGCTAGTTTTGTTTTCTCAGACACCTTGATCGCTCTTAAGGAGTTCAATGGCCTTCCGATTTTTTCTAGTGTGATCATGGCGACATATCTGGTGGGCCAAACATTGATCGTAACGGGGATTGTTCTGGGTCAAGCTCCCACTGGTTCAACTTCGCGCAATCGCTGACCGATGATCTGGGTTACGCCATCGCCACGCATAGAGACTCCATAGAGTGCGTCCGCAATTTCCATGGTTCGTTTCTGGTGTGTAATTACGATGAGTTGCGAAGTCGAACGAAGCTCTTCAATAATGTCGATCAGGCGCCCCAAGTTTACATCGTCAAGCGCTGCTTCCACTTCATCAAGGACATAGAAAGGCGATGGCCGTGCTTTAAAGAGCGCCACCAAGAACGCAACGGCTGTCAACGAACGCTCGCCCCCGGAGAGCAGTGAGAGTCTTTTGATTTTCTTGCCTGGAGGTCTTGCTTCGACATCGACGCCCGTGGTCAACATATTGGATGGATCGGTCAACACCAGTCGGCCTTCGCCTCCCGGGAATAACCGAGAAAAGACGCCGGCAAATTCCTTTTCAATTTCCAGATAAGCCTCAGTGAAAACCTGCTCAACGCGGGCATCGACTTCCTTCACAATGTCGAGTAGGTCATCGCGGGTGCGGCGGAGATCATCGAGTTGCTCGGTGAGGAAACGTTGACGCTCTTCCATGGCGGAATACTCTTCCAAAGCCAGCGGATTGACGCGGCCTAATAGGGCCAACTGTTTCTCGGCAACCTTCAAACGCTTGACCTGTTCTTCGCGGTCGTAGGGGTACGGAACAGGTTCTGGAGCATTTGGATCAATTTCGTCGCCTGGGGCGGTCAAACTCGGTGGCACCATTTGGTCGGAGCCGTATTCGGCAATGAGAACCTGAGGCTCGATTCCAAAGTCCTCCAAAACTTTGGATTCCAATGCTTCGATTCGCATACGTTGCTCTGCCCTAACAACTTCATCGCGATGGACGCTATCGCGAAGTCCCTCCAATACCTCTACGAGTTGGCGAACTTCTGAACGAACAAAGGTCAGTTCAATGTCTCGACCCTTCTTGAGTTGTTCCGCCCGCGCCCGAACTCGCTGCGCCTGATGGACAGAAACTTCGGTGAAATCGAGGGCAATCTTGGCTCCCGTTAAAAGCGCCTGGGCCACAATCAAAGCGGCCGCGCGACGCTCACGTCGATCAATTGCAGCGGCGCGTGCGGTTCGCTCTTTCTCAGCATCTTGCTCAAGCGCAGCAGCCCGTTCAGACACCGCTCGTACCCGCTCTTCGGCGGTTCGCACTGCTAGGCGCGCATCTACTTCACGAGACCGGGCACGTTCCAATTCTTGGACCAGGTCTTCGCGCAAATCCCGGCCAATACTTGGCGCCTCAGTATGTTCAACCGCATGCAGCTGCTCGACTAATTCAACAAGTGATTGGGTGTCGCGGGCAATCGATTCCTGGGCATTTACCAGAGCAGCCTCCAGCCGCTCCGCCTCCGCTTGGGCCGCACGAGATTGCTGACCTAACTGACCAAGACGTTCGGCCACGGCGGCTAGCTCGGCATCCGATTCGTGGAGCTTGCTCAGCGCGGATCCAACTTCTAATGACGCCGCTTCTTGGATAGCGCGAGCCGCTGCCATGTCAAAAGTATTACGTTGATGCGCTATTTCAAGACTCGACAGTGACTCTCGGGCTTCATCAAAGGCAACTTGCACTTCCAACACACTCGGACCACTCAGCGATCCCCCGGTGACAACGCCTTCCACAAATGTGTCGCCGTCTTTTGTCACCATGGGGAACCGATTACTGATTGCAGAATGAGAGCGTAATTCCTGAATATCAGACACAACGATGAATTCACCCAGCAGAGAATTAACAGTTTTTTGGATCAAGGGGTCGGATTGGAGGCAGTCAATTAGCCAACGACCAATTGGAGCTTGCCCTTTTTGCTCGCGTTCATTTGAATCCGAACGCGCCACCAACACGCTGGAACGACCTGCATCTTCGCTTTTGAGGAAAACAATGGAATCCATGGCCGCATTGAGATCCGCCACCACCACCGCATTGGCCAACTCGCCAAGTGCTGCAGACACAGCTACCTCGTAGCCGGGCTCAGGACGGAGAAGTCCCGTCACCGTGCCAATTACGTGCGGGGAATCTGCGAGAGCGGCCGAGCCATCTTTGCGCTCAAGAGCCATGGACAATGCTTCTACCCGAGCAGCCAACGCAGCGCGCTCGCGATCAAGTCGCGCTTCTTCAGTCATGAGCTCGTGTACTCGAGAATCGGCATTTACAAGTTTTTGCTGTGCTACTTCGTGCTCGGCGTCTAATCCTTGTTCGCCGTCACCAAGGGAAACTACTTGGGTTTCAATTGCTTGGAACTCCGCCTGGGAACTTCGACCGCGATCCCGGGCTTCTTGGATCTGTTGCTGCAGCCGTTCGATTTCCGTACCCCGGGTATCGATACGTGTCTGAGCACTTTCGCACTGACCGCGTAGTTTCGCAATTGCGGTATTGCGATCGGCAAGTTCCTTTTCGCTGCGCTGTATCCTCGTGACCTCGGCAGACAGAGCGTCTTCGGCCTGTCCTCGCTGGGCACCCACCGTCAGTAGTTGCTCACTGAGTGATTCAAGCTCACGACCCAGCTCGAATTCATGTCTTCGCAGATTGCGGGCCTCAGCGTCAATGCTCTCCGGATCCCGCCCAAGGTGTTCCTCTTCAGTTTCCGGAGCTAAGTTCCGCACTTTCTCTGAACCCAACTGAACGAGACCCAAATACCGTTCGCGGAGTCCATTGAGCGAAAACCACGTTTCTTGGATTCGCGTCAGTTCCGGACCTTGCTCGCGCTCGGCCGCTTCCGCCAAGGATTCACGCTGCCGTAATTCTGATATTTGCAATTCCACACCCGCTTGGCGCTCCCGCAACGCACTTTCATCAGCCACTTCAGCTGCCAGTGA
The DNA here is from genome assembly GCA_903896585.1 of uncultured bacterium. GTDB lineage: Bacteria > Actinomycetota > Actinomycetes > S36-B12 > S36-B12 > UBA4592. The sequence continues at coordinate 13,484 of CAITYI010000261.1, read as the reverse complement.
AGCACGCAATGCACCGAGGTCATCTGCCATGAGACGTAACCGAGCATCCCGAACTTCACTTTGAATCACGGTCGCACGCCTAGCTACCTCGGCCTGACGACCCAGTGGTTTGAGTTGACGACGTAATTCAGCAGTAATGTCATTGAGACGAGTGAGGTTGCCCTCCATGGAGTCCAGTTTCCGCAGTGCTTTTTCTTTGCGCTTTCGATGCTTAAGAACTCCTGCAGCCTCTTCAATGAATCCACGGCGATCCTCGGGGGTCGCATGCAGAATGGAGTCGAGTTGCCCTTGTCCCACGATTACGTGCATCTCACGACCAATACCCGAGTCGCTCAGAAGCTCCTGTACGTCAAGCAAGCGACAAGGCTCCCCATTGATCGCGTAATCGGATCCGCCATTTCGAAAGAGTGTCCGCGAGATTGTGACCTCTGAAAACTCAATTGGCAATGCGCCATCAGAGTTGTCAATTGTGAGAGCAACTTCGGCTCGGCCCAAAGGTGCACGGCCCGTGGTGCCGGAAAAGATGACATCTTCCATTTTCCCGCCGCGCAGTGATTTTGCACCTTGTTCACCCATGACCCACGCCAATGCATCGACAACATTGGACTTACCGGAACCATTCGGTCCGACCACACACGTCACACCCGGTTCAAAATGCAAAGTGGTAGTGGACGCAAAAGACTTGAAGCCCTTCAAAGTAAGAGTCTTCAGATGCACGGGACTGATCTTTCCTTTTCACGATAAGCAATTGGAACATTGACCTAGGCCTTGTCCAAACTCGTCACGGGAGATCGAGCAAGGGAGAGCCTACCGGGCGCACAGCGCGTTAAGAGTGGGCCACCGCCGAGGTTCGTGGTTGACATTTGCCGCAAAAGAAACTTGACCGGTTCATAAACGAGATACGTTGAATATCAGACCCACACCGGTCACATGGCTCACTTTCGCGACCGTAGACGGACAGAGACCTAGAGAAATAACCCGACTCGCCATTGACGTTGACATAGAGCGCATCAAAACTGGTCCCACCTTCATCAAGCGACTCATTCATAACGTCTGTCACATGAGCAACAAGTTGGAGAATCGTCCCCTCAGTTAATTCGGCCCCGACAACCGAACCATGAATGCCGGACCGGAACAACGCCTCATCCGCATAGATATTTCCAATCCCGGAAATAATTGACTGATTCAAAAGCACCCGCTTGATCTCAGACTGCGAATTGTGAATTTTGCTGATGAAGTCCACTACATCAAATTGCGGGTCTAAGGGATCTCGGGCAATGTGTTTCACGGATTCAGGGATGTGATCCGCATGGTCACCGGAGACAAGTGGTGATACATGCATGCCACCGAAAGTGCGCTGATCGAGAAAATGCAGGTCGAATACTGCCCCCGAACTCTGCTCCAGTTCGCACAAAATTCGAAGGTGGGGATGGCTCCTCTCTTCGGTCGGTGCACCTTTGTCCGTCCACGGGTACACCCGAAACTGACCGCTCATTCCAAGGTGAACAACCAGCGCCTCAGGTTGGTCCAACACACACCACAAAAATTTGCCGCGACGGCTGATGTGGTGAATTAAACTGCCCTGCAATTGATCGGGGAAAGAGCCTTGGTTGCGACGGACAGCGCGGTCATGCCGAACTTCGACTCGATTAATCGTGGAGTTTTGAAGATATGGAGTGAGTCCTCTTCGGACCACTTCCACTTCGGGTAATTCAGGCATGGGTTCTAATGTGCGAAGCGTTCGGAAATGGCCAGGTATGCCTGCTGCGCTGAAATCTGTTCAGCAGCCTTCTTCGAACTGCCATGGCCAATTCCTAAAATCTCCCCACCGACAACGACCTCGGACATGAAACTTTTTGCGTGATCAGGTCCGGAATCCGAAATTCGGTATTCAGGTAATTCCAATGAGTGCTGTCCGGTCAACTCTTGCAAGGAGGTCTTCCAATCTAGACCAGCGCCCATCTGTGAAGCTTCTTGAATTAATGGTCCGAAGATGTTCGAGATAAATGGATCAGCACCCGCCATCCCGCCCGAAAGGTAAATCGCACCGATAACTGCCTCCATACAATCCGCCAAAATCGAGGTCTTGTCTCGACCGCCAGATGAGATTTCACCCTTTCCTAACCGAATATATGAGCCTAGGTCCAATGACCGAGCTACATCTGCGAGCGCCTGAGCGTTAACAACCGAGGCACGCATTCGCGCTAGCTGACCTTCTGGGAGGACGGGAAAATCTCGATAAAGCGTGTCAGTGACCACAAGACCCAATACGGAATCTCCCAAAAACTCGAGTCTTTCATTTGTAGGCAATCCACCATTTTCATAGGCAAAGGACCGATGAACAAGGGCTAGTTCGAGTAACTCGAGATCGCAGTCAACACCGAGGCGAGCCGCAAGCGTCGCTGGATCGCTCTCAGATCTTTTCTCTTCTGGCAGAGATCCCAGATTGAGATTTCGTTCAGCCACTGGAACCGCCCGATAGACATGCGGTTGCAAAATCCCCAACAGTCACCACCGATTCAAAGTTGTCATCAGTTGGGATAGCGAGTCCGGCAACTTTTGCCAGGTAGGCAAGCAGCACTGCATGGCTGGGCTGAAACCCCAATGAGAGGAGTGGGGTATCACGTCGCACAGATGGAATTTCTCCATAAGCGTTTACCAGAATACCGAGAATAACTTCCTCAATGAACTCCGAAGAAGTTGTCTCACGAGGAATCGACATGATCATCAGGGTACCTGAATTACGCGCCAAATATATGTGCTGAATTTATAAATCAGACCTCAAGGACGCGGCGTTTGGCATACATGCCGCAGTTTGGACACGCAGTGTGAGCGAGTCGCTTTTCCTGACAACGGGCGCAGGTCACCAGTGTTGGCGCTACCGCTTTCCACTGCGAACGACGGTGGCGGGTGTTAGAGCGCGATGTCTTCCGCTTCGGGACTGGCACGGGATCCTCTTTCACTACGGTTGATCGGGCAATCAATTTCCAAACGACACACGAGTATTGCGCCCCAGAGTATCGGGCTCAGAGTCTCGGGTGGTAAGCCGGGGGTTATTCCTCTCGGAGGGACTCTAAAGCTGCCCATCGAGGATCTTGAACCACATGGTCGTGGGCCCCTACGTCGCGTTTTTCCCCACAGGTGGCACAGAGCCCCTGACAGTCAGGGTCACACAACGGCTTAAGGGGTAAATCGAGCACAATTGCATCGCGGATGACTTCCTCAAAATCTAAGGAATCATTCTCGATGAATCTGGCAACGGACTCAGAATCGCCTTCGACCCATTCGTGGTCACCGCCCTGGATTTCCCGCCCACGTGAATCGGTTTCGGGGTAAAGAAATAGCTCAACAAACTCACTTGAGTCCCCCCACTCCAGTGCCTCCAAGCACCGGGCGCACTCTGCAATCACCTGGTAGTGCACGGAGGCTGTTGCCAAGACTCCGTCGAGAACGGATTCCAATCTCACTTCAGCCACCAGCTCAGAATCAGGCTCTACTTGAGCAAGCGCCACTCCCATGTCGGCCGGGGCCCGCAAAGCTAATTCAGTTTCCCACATATTTCCTGGGCGCCGCTGCAGGTGTGTCAGCGGGACAATAAAACCCGATTCTTCAACGTTCACGATAATTCCCCACCTTGAAATTGCACTAGAAACCCTCGCCTGCTGCCAAATTTTCTATGACTGAGCGTCGAAGAATTCAGAAGGATCGGAGTCATTGTCTGGAGCCAACTCTTTGTACATCTGGCTTCGCAGGCGCTCACGTCCTCGATCGACCGTCTGCAAGGTCTTTTGGAGAGTGATTTCAAATGTGGCCAATTTCGCATCAATGTAGTCGTCAGTTTCCACCCTCATGCGGGAGGTTTCCGCCATGGTCTCCGATCGCAGCGCATTACTCTCAGCAACCGCAGCTAAATACACCTCGTGTTCGGACACCATGCGATCGGCTTGAGCCCGAGCCTGCTCCAAAATCCGATCAGCCTCCCGTCGGCCATCTAGTACAACGGCCTCACGATCCGCCAATAATTCATCTGCCCGATATACAGATTCAGGAAGTAGTTGCCGGATTTCTTCGATCAGATCCAGTAATTGGGCTCGATTGAGAACACAGGATGCAGACAATGGCATGGATTTGGCATCTTCCACCATTACCGTCAGTTCATCTAGTCTCTCTTGGACATCCACCTAGTGCTCCTCAGTTACAAATCAGCTATTTCGAAAATCAGTATTCACATTGTGCTAGAAATTTTGCTCTTCAAGCGTTTCAACACGGATTCAGGGACCAAACCTGTGACATCGCCACCGTGGGTGGCGACCTCCTTGACCAAGCTGGAGGATAAATAACTGTACAGGGGGTTGGTCGAAATAAAGCATGTCTCAACGCCAGCGAGCCGGAAATTCATTTGTGCCATCTGCAATTCATAATCAAAGTCGCTCACTGCTCGAAGTCCCTTAACGATGGCGTTAACTCCATGATCCTTGCAGTAGTCCACAAGAAGTCCATAGAAAGAATCAACGCGTACATTCCCTAATGGCTTTGTTACTTCGGTAAGCATCTCGATCCGCTCCTCGACCGTGAAGAGACCGGATTTCTTCCGATTGATTAGAACAGCGACAACAACTTCGTCTGCCATCCGAGATGCGCGCTCGAATACGTCAAAATGCCCGTTGGTCACCGGATCAAATGAACCCGGACACACCGCTATCTTCATTCGATACCTCCCACCAGATGACCGTACCAAAGCCGAGTATCGCCATAGATCCGATCCCACTTCTTATGAAAATATCCAGGGTCCACACGATCAAATGGATCTCCACTTCTCAGCCCCCTCTCAATAACAAAAAGAGCCGAATTGGCTTCCAACAAGGAGCTAAGACGGAGTACGGTTTCAGCCACTTCTTGATCCGAGGAGGAATATGGGGGATCCATGAAGATGACATCAAATGCGTGTCTGGGTTTCCACTGTGAAACATTAGAACGTTCCGTGACAACCGACAGGCGCGTTCGCTTGATATTCTCCCCAATAGTCTTCAGCGCACCGGACTGTTGCTCGACCAGAACCACATTAGCCGCGCCTCTACTGGCAGCTTCAAGCCCAATAGCGCCTGATCCTGCATACAGATCCGCAAACCAAATATCCAGCCAGGACCTCTCCTGACTCAACAGCCAACTGTCCAACGACGAGAACAACGCCTCGCGAATTCGATCAGATGTGGGTCGGGTTCCTGTCGAGGGTACTGATAACCGACGCCCTCGTGCCGACCCTCCAATAATGCGAGTCATGTTTTTTCCAACTGATCCACTCTGATGAATTCGGCGAGTTCGATTGCAGCAATGGTTTGGGACCAATGATCCGTGCGAGCCAAAGCATCAACTTCTTGGCGCACTGACTCAATAAGGGCCACGTCCTCAATAACTCGCAGTAATCGAAGTGACGTTGCCGCACCCGATTGTTCAAGGCCCAATACATCGCCTTCACCCCTGAGTTCGAGGTCGCGCTGAGCCAATTCGAATCCGTCGCGAGTTGAGGCAACTGCCTCCAGCCGTTTTTGAGCCACCGGATTCATGAGTCTTTCCTGCATCAATATACAAAGTCCCGGTTTGTCTCCCCTCCCGATTCTGCCTCGTAACTGATGCAATTGAGAGATACCAAACCTTTCAGCATTATTAATAATCATCATGGTTGCCTCGGGAATATCCACACCTACTTCGATAACTGTTGTCGCTATGAGCACATCGATGGCATCTGCTTCATTGCTTCGGAAACGCTTCATGACAGTTCGTTTTTCCTCGGGCTTCATCTTCCCGTGCAATCCGGCAAACCTAACTGCTGGGAATCGTTGCGCTAATTCGATCAGTGATTGCTCAACCGACACGATGTGATCTCGAGATTCTCCGGCAATATCCGGCAATTGGCTTGATTCCGGATCTTCATCCAGATCTCCAGCAGATTCTGAGATGCTGGCACAGACAATAAAGACTCGATTTCCTGCAATAACCTCTTCTTGCATTCGCTCCCACACTCTCGCTGCGTGAGATGGGTTTATTTGCTGACTCACAATGTGTGTATCTACTGCAGCCCTCATGGAAGGTACCTCAGTGAGGGTAGAAATATCGAGGTCACCAAAGACGGTGAGTGCGGTTGTGCGCGGAATCGGAGTTGCGGTCATGACCAGCAAATGGGGACGGACCCCTTGACTTCCCTTAGACATTAGAGCTGCTCGTTGTTCAACTCCAAATCGATGCTGTTCATCTACAACTACGAGACCCAAGTCAAAAAAATCAACGTGATCTTGAATTAGTGCGTGAGTACCCACCACAATATGTGAATTGCCTGATGCAATATCCAGTAATGCTTGCTTTCGAGCTGGCAGAGGTAACGAACCGGTCAACAAAGTTGTTTTCACCTTGGGATCGAGCCCCTTGCTCGGCGTAACAGAGTCGCTACCTGAATCACTGAGGCCACCGAGTAGCGAAGTGAGGGACTCAAAGTGCTGAGCAGCCAAAACTTCAGTTGGCGCGAGTAATACAGCTTGTCCACCAGATTCGACCACATCCAGCATTGCACGTAATGCAACAATGGTTTTTCCACTCCCGACATCGCCTTGAAGTAAGCGCATCATGGGCGAAGTGCCGCGAAGATCTTTTTCAATTTGTTGGCCAATCCCAATCTGACCTTGGGTGAGCGTAAATGGCAGTGACAGATCGAAGGATTCACGGAGTGCGTGCTTTTTCGGTTTTCGAGCAATCGCGGACAAGGTGCGTCGTTTCTGTCTACGAAATTCCAGGACAGCTTGGAGTACAAAAGCCTCCTGATATTTGAGCCTCAACCGCGCGCGCTCAATATCCTCATGTGATTCAGGTTGATGAATGGCTTTAATGGCTTCTGAACGATCCATGAGTTGGTACTTTTCCCGAAGGTCAATTGGTATTGGTTCATCTAATTGTTCGAGAGACGCCAGCACTACATCGACTGCCGCTGCGATCTGCCAAGAAGTAATTGCCTGGGAACTCGGGTACACCGGAATAATGCTGCCCGCAAAATCATTAAGTGCCTCTAAATCTGACGAATCGCTGCTTCCAAAAAGTTGATATTGCGGATGGGTAAGCGTTCGCGCGCCGTGATATTCGTTAACAGTGCCTGCGAAGAGTCCTGATCGTCCAACTTGAAGTTCCTTCTCTCGCCATTTCTGGTTAAAAAAGGTTAATTCCATGTGATCTTTACCATCGGTGACGGCTACCACCAATACGAATCCACGTTTAGTTTTCATGCGTCGTGCAGTGACAGACGAGATAGTTGCCATGATTGTGACCGGTTTGCCAATTTCAATGCGGTCAAATGATGTGAGTTGTCCCCTCTCTGCATATCGGCGTGGGTAGTGATTGAGGAGCTCCCCTGCCGTCCCAATTCGAAAGGACTTCTTCAGTGCCGAGGCGGTCTTCCCGCCAATTAGCTCTTTGAGGGAGCGATTCAAATACTCCTGAGCCTGCATGTGAAGTTACTCCACCCCAAAAATAAATGGCCACAATGGTTGGCCACCGTGAATAACATCTACGTCAAGCAACGGATTGTGAGAATGGATCCACGTTCTAATTTTGTGAAGGTCTGAGTCTTCGCTGTCCTGACCGCAAACAACGGTTACAAGTTCTGCTCCGGGTGCAAGCATTTTGCCCAGTACTTGGTGGGAAACATCCGCAAATTCACCCCCGATTACGGCAATCTCCCCGTCAATTACCCCAAGAATGTCACCGAGCTGACATTCACCTGCCATGGTCAGAACATTTCGGGTCGCTTGTGTCACAGCCCCGTAGCGAGTCGAACTTGAAGCGCGGGTCATGTTGACGACATCCTGCTCAAAGTCTTGATCAGGATCATGAACAGCTGCCGCCGCCAATGTCTGAGTGATGGACTTGGTGGGAACTACCGCCGCGCGCATGCCTTGCGCCCTTAACTCAAGTGCTGCTATTTCCGCCACGGCGTGTGCGTCTTTATCAGAAGGTAATAAGACCAGTTGGGCAGATTCTGCGCGTTTCCCCGCGCTGATCAACTCAGCAGCCGATGGTTGTTGACGGGCAAGAGTCGGCACACACGTGATTCCTTGACCTGCTAAAAGCGATTCCACTCCCCAGCCATGAGTTACCGCAATGAGTGACCGGTGGCGTTGAGGAATTTTACTGCCAGCAAACGGTGAGTCCGTGGCTTTGCGCTGATGGGTTAATGCATCTTGGAGCAGGCCCAACTCAGCAGGTGAATGGTGGTTCACGAGTTCATTTACCGAATTTTCCTTACCCAACGGTGTCACGGAAATTTTGGAGACCGTTCCAAAAGTGAGGCCAGCATTAATGGCATCTGCTATTGAATACGGCGACACGTGCACATGCACATTCCAGGTGCCATCCATTCCAGCGATCATGATGCTCTGTCCAACTGCAGCTAAGGCTTCGTGCAGTCTGTCCACGGACTCGCATTCCAGGTGATACATGACTTCAAAATCTTCAGAATCATTAAACGACTGCTCCGAGATGGCCATAAACTTTGGCGAGACTCCCGCTGATCGCGTTAGCAGATCTCGCCGAGGAACGATTCCGGTCAAACTGGTCACTAATGAATCAAGCACCACAACCAGGCCACGACCACCTGCATCTACAACTCCGGCAATGCGCAACTGCTCGAGCAAGTCCGGTGTCTTCAGCAAAGCTTGATAGGCGGCATCGGCAGCGCCACGAACGATTTCCGGTAACTCACCTCCCCTCTGAGCAATTTCTTCGGCCTGATCGGCACATGCGCGGGCAACCGTAAGAATGGTGCCTTCCACCGGAGCGGCCACCGCCGAGTAGGCCCCGGCGGTTCCGGCTCGCAGCGCCAAAGCAAAAGCCTGGGGCTCCCTTGCGATACTGGCACACAAATCGCGAAGGAGGGCCGACATGATCACTCCCGAGTTGCCTCGCGCACCCAAAATCGCATCGCGCCCTATTTGGCGTGCGGTCGCCTCAAAGTGACGAGCCGCCGATTCGGGGTCTGCTGCCTCCAAAACCACCTGATCACCCGTTTCTTGATCACCGGTCATTCCAAAATCCATCTCAATGCCATGGCGAAAGCCGGCGCACGCGGCCTCCCACGTGAGATAGAGATTTGTCCCAGTGTCGCCATCTGGGACCGGGAATACGTTTAGTGCATCAATTTCAGCCCTGGCCGCCCGAAGTGAAGATTGAGCCGTGAGCAGCCAATCGGCCAGCATGGGAAGAGTAAATGGGCTGGCCATCTCACCCCTCCTCAATATCTCCGTCGCACTTGGGCTATTCTTTCTCAGGTTTCGTGATGTCGGTGCTTCGCCTCGTGGCTGATACCGGGTTCACAAGATCTCGTGCTATCAACCTACCTAACGGTACTGACGCTGTCAGACCGATACACCTGAGGAGTTCCTGTGGCGGCAAACTGCGATATCTGCGGAAAGAGCCCTAGCTTCGGGCATAATGTCTCGCACTCACATCGTCGGACAAAGCGTCGTTGGAACCCCAATATTCAACGAGTGCGCGCCATGGTGGGTCGCTCCCCCAAGCGGTTGAATGTGTGCACCTCATGTATCAAGGCTGGGAAAGTCGTACGCGCTTCTTAATCCGCGCTTCTTAACCCGCGCTTCTTAACCCGCGCTTTTATCCTGACCTCGGTCTGCTCAAATACTTTACATTGAGGGAATTTCGCTATTGATGAAAGTGCGAGTATCCGCCGGATCCCTCAACGGCTAAGTGGTCCACGGTGACACTGATTTCGCCTTTTTTGAGAATTGATCCAATCGCGTGAAATCCGGAAGGTAACTCTGCAGTTACTGGAAAAGTCGCAACAATGGCATGGTCGTCGCCACCTTCGAGCACCCATGTCAGAGGATCAAGCCCAAAAGCTGACGCTGCGCTGGTCAGGTCCTCGGGGACCAACACCAAATCCTTGTCGATATTGATGGTCACCGCAGACGCGTCAGCAATATGTCGAAGATCGGCAACGAGGCCATCGGAGACATCAATCATCGAGGTGGCTCCGGCCTCACGGGCACGGACACCCGCCGTGTAATCGACACGGGGGAACCGATAGGAATCAACAAGGGATCGAGGTGACCGCAATCCGCGCTGCAATATCCGCAGTCCGGCCGCAGCCCGCCCGAGCTCACCGTGTACGGCCACTATGTCACCAACACGTGCCCCTGATCTGGTAACCGCACCTTTTTTGGGAGCCTGACCCAGTGCCGTGACCGAGATCGTGATGGCACTCGCGGAACAGAGATCCCCACCGACCACTCTTGCCCCCGCAATAGCCGCTTCCTCGACCAAACCAGAAAAGAATTCCTTGATCCACGACATGGGCGTTTCAGGAGGGGCGGCGATACCGACCAGCAATGTACTGGGCTCGAGGCCCATGGCACAAATATCAGACATCGATGCAGCAGCACACCGGCGGCCAATATCCACTCCGGTCGCCCAATCTGTTCGAAAATGTCGATCTTGAACAAACATGTCGACACTCATAGCTACTTGGGCACTGCCAAATGACACTATTGCCGAGTCATCTCCGGAACCGACAACAGGTTCAGATACTTGTACTTCCCGTGAACCAAGTTCGGCAATATCTTGCAACCGATCTATTACAGCGAACTCACCAAGAGTTTGCAAAGTAATAGCACTGGAGGCATTGTCATCGTCTGGTGTTGCAGCCATGCAGCGTGACTCCCTCTAGGTCGAAATACATTCACCTGAAACTATAGAGTGCCCACGTGAACATTCCTCGCACATCGAAGTCATTCGCCGTGGCACCCGCGCTTGCGGGTTTCGGGTGTCTTGTTCTGCTGGTGGGTTGCTCACAACAGCTCAGTGTTGAGCCTGGTCCGGCTGGTTCCTCGGCCTATTGCACAGCGTTGACCCAATCTCTACCCGTTGAAATAGCCGGAGTGTTAGTTCGATCCACATCCGCCCCGAAGCAAGGCGTAACCGCTTGGGGTGATCCAGCAATTGTGCTCCGGTGCGGGGTGGTTGAGCCAGCGTCATTGCAACCGACAAGTCAATTGATTTCAGTCAATGGAGTGGACTGGTTACCTGAAAAACTAACCCAGGGTCAGCGGTTCACGAGCCTGAATTTGACCGAATTTGTTGAGGTCAATATTCCATCAGATTATGAATCTACGTCCGGGGTGCTGGTGGATCTGGCTGCCGCATTTCCCACCAACTGACAAACAAGATCAGGAAAATCGATTCCCCCTGCAGCCCACATCCTCGAATACATCGAAATTGAAGTAAACCCTGGCACAGTGTTTATCTCATTAAATATCAATTGGGAATTCTCATTGAGGAAGAAATCAACTCGTGCATAGTCGCGGCAGCCTAATGTGCGGAATACCTCAATTGCTGTCGAGCGGACGTATTCGGCGAGGGCGGGCTCAAGCTCTGCAGGTGTCACAAGTTCGGCACCATCGGAAAGGTACTTTGCCTCAAAGTCATAAAATTCAAATTCTGAGTGAACCTTGATTTCGCCGACCGGGCTGGCCTGAACCCCCCCGCTTGTTTCAAGAATTGCCACTTCAAGTTCGCGAGGCTTGGTCACGCCTTTTTCCACGATCAACAAATCTGAGAATTGCATGGCTGCTGCGAACGCTTCATCTAAGTCCTCTTGTGTCGAGACATGGGTTATTCCGGCCGATGAACCCCCCGACACGGGCTTGATAAATAACGCTGACCCTCCAAAGTGGTTCCACACACTCATTGAATCGAATACGGGGCTTCCACTTGCTTCGCGTGTGTTGACACTAATCCACGACCCCGTTTCTACCCCAATACTCTGTACCAAACGTTTTGCTGTCACTTTATTCATGCAGATAGCGGAGGCCTCGATACCAGATCCGACATAAGCGATCCCCGCGGTTTCGAGGAGACCCTGTAGCTGGCCATCCTCACCCCCGATTCCGTGGATAATTGGGAAAACAATTTCACAGGGCATGAATGTCGCACCGACCAAGAATCCCGGTCCCAGTGGGTCAAGGTGAAGAGTCACAGATTCGCCAGTAGCGGAGACGCTTGGCATGGATCCACCAACAATTGAGTAGTTCTTTACTATTTCAGGCGATATGTAAAACCAATGACCTGAAGTGCTGACACCGATGCACAATAGATTGAATCCCCGCTCTTCCAGAGTTCGGGCAATTGATCGGGCGCTCAAACAGGACACTCCGTGTTCGGGACCTACGCCGCCAAAAATGATTCCCACCGTTGTGGGAACAAAAGCGATGTCGCCGGACATGCCCTGACCGTATCGCGAAGCACCCCGGATGTTTTACACCCATGCACCACACATTGGCTAGAGTTGAACTATGGAGCCTCGCGTTCACCCCAGCACGACGGCGGTCACCGCCGGTCGCCCACCTCGAATCCCCGACAACCCCGTGAACACGCCGATTGTTCCTGCCTCAACATTCCACGCTGAAGGCCCTACCGAGTACGCCAGAGAAGGCAACCCAACTGCCGCAGCTTTTGAGGAAGCACTTGGTGCACTAGAGCACGGCCATGCAACCGTCTTCTCTTCCGGTATGGCCGCCGCGAATGCCATCTTGGATCTAATTCCTATTGGTTCCACAGTAATCGCCCCAACAAATACCTATACCGGTGTTGCCGTCAGGCTCAAGGAACTCGCAGAACGTTCCGCAATTAACCTGATATTGATACCCGCTCCCGATACCCAGGCGATTTTGGCAGCACTCCCACAAGCGGATTTTTTGTGGCTGGAGTCGCCGACAAATCCCATGCTCGATGAAGCGGATATTCAGAAATGTCTAGCCGCTGCTCAAACGCACAAAGTGATCAGCGTGGTGGACAATACCTTCGCCACACCGGTTACTCAGCGGCCATTGACCATGGGTGCTGACATGGTTCTCCACAGCGTGACAAAGATTTTGAGTGGACATTCGGATCTGTTGATGGGTGCGGTCATAGCAAGTGACCCCCAGCGATCAGAGCAGATTCGCATTCGCCGCATTCTCTTGGGAGCCATGCCGAGCGCTTTTGACTGCTTTTTGGCCCTTCGCGGGCTCCGCACTCTCTATCTTCGGTACGAAAAATCCGAGTCGAATGCGCGAGTTATCGTTTCAAAATTACTTGGAGATTCGCGAGTTAGCCGGGTTCGTTACCCAGGCTGGGGAACCATCGCAGCCATTGAGGTGGAGGGAGATGCGGATCTCGTGTGCAAATCTACGAATATCTGGACCTATGCCACGAGCTTGGGCGGAGTGGAATCCTTATTGGAGCGTCGACGTCGGTGGTCATTGGAAAGCGAAACTGTCCCCGAGAACCTCATCCGGTTGTCCCTCGGAATTGAACACCCCGACGACCTGTGGACTGATCTGGATTCGGCTTTAAATAAAGCCTAATGTTCGCTACTCCGCGCGGGTATCACGCTGCATAAAAGACGTGAGCAACTCTGCAGGGGGTTTGCCGTAGTGCAAAACTTGAAC